>NZ_JBEZJY010000008.1:0-269383 GCF_040651415.1 Streptomyces sp. NPDC048484 | reverse complement strand
AGTAGCGGGTGCTGGGCTGTGTGGGGATCGGGCTTGGGGGCCCTACCCGGGGGGTGGAGGGGCCCCTTCGCCGTATCGCCACTCGGACACAGCACTCAGGCGTGTACGCGCTTTCCGTCGTGCAGGGCGATCGCGTGCTGCATCGCCCTGCGGGCCCGCGGGGTGTCGCGGGCGTCGTGGTAGGCGATCGCCAGCCGGAACCAGCTGCGCCAGTCGTCGGGGGCGTCCTCCGTCTCCGCCTTGCGCCGGGCGAAGACCTCGTCGGCCGAGTCGCGGTCGATGCGCCCGCCAGGTGTGCGCTTCAACTCGTCGACGGGCAGCCCGCCTTCGGCGTCGAGCTCGGCGGCGAGCCGATTGGCCCCCTTGACGAACTGGGTGTTCTTCCAGAGGAACCAGACGCCGATCACCGGCAGGATGAGGACGGCCACCCCGAAGGTGACGGTGAGCAGCGTGCCGTGCTGAATCAGCATCACCCCGCGGCTGCCGACCAGGACGAAGTAGACGACCAGAACGGCGGCCGTGACGGCGTACGTGATCTTCGCAGTCATGGCGGTTACTTCAGATCCAGGAAGTGTTCCAGGCCGAAGGTGAGGCCCGGGGTGTCCACGACGCGGCGTACGCCGAGCAGGATGCCCGGCATGAAGCTGCTGTGGTGCAGGGAGTCGTGGCGGATCGTGAGGGTCTCGCCCTCGCCGCCGAGCAGCACCTCCTGATGGGCCAGCAGGCCGCGCAGCCGGACCGCGTGCACCGGGACGCCGTCGACGTCCGCGCCACGGGCTCCGTCCAGACCCGTCGCCGTGGCGTCGGGCTGCGGGGCGCTGCCCGCCTGCTGCCGGGCGGCGGCGATGAGCTGGGCGGTGCGGGTGGCGGTGCCGCTGGGGGCGTCCACCTTGTTCGGGTGGTGCAGCTCGATGACTTCGACCGACTCGAAGTACGGCGCGGCCGTCTCCGCGAACTTCATGGTGAGGACCGCGCCGATGGAGAAGTTCGGGGCGATGAGCACGCCCGTCCGGGGTGACGCGGCCAGCGAGGTGTTCAGCTGTGCGAGGCGCTCTTCGGTCCAGCCCGTCGTACCGACCACGGCGTGGATACCGTGGCGTACGCAGAAGTCGAGGTTCTCCATGACCGAGGCGGGTGTGGTGAGTTCGACGACGACCTGGGCGCCGGCGTCCGCCAGGGTCGCCAGTTCGTCGTCGCGGCCCAGTGCGGCCACCAGTTCCAGGTCCTCGGCGGCCTCGACGGCCCGTACCGCCTCTGATCCGATACGCCCCTTGGCACCGAGGACCGCCACGCGCAGCTTGCTCATCTGTTCTTGCTTCCTTAATCGAGGACTTGTGCCGGTCTACGCGACGGCTTCGTGCAGACGGGACGCCTGCTTGTCCTTCAGCGGGCCGATGACCGACAGGGAGGGCCGCTGTCCCAGGATGTCGCGGGCCACGTCCCGGACGTCGTCCGGGGTGACCGAAGCGATGCGGGTCAGCAGGTCGTCGACGGACATCTGCTCGCCCCAGCACAGTTCGCTCTTGCCGATACGGTTCATCAGCGCGCCCGTGTCCTCCAGGCCGAGGACCGTGGAACCGCGGAGCTGGCCGACGGCGCGGTCGATCTCGTCGTCGGACAGTCCGTGCTGGGCGACCTGGTCGAGTTCGTCGCGGCAGATCTTCAGCACGTCGTGGACCTGGCTCGGGCGGCAGCCCGCGTACACGCCGAAGAGGCCGCAGTCGGCGAAGCCCGAGGTGTACGAGTACACGCTGTAGGCCAGGCCGCGCTTCTCCCGGACCTCCTGGAAGAGGCGGGAGGACATGCCGCCGCCCAGTGCGGTGTTCAGGACGCCCAGGGCCCAGCGGCGCTCGTCGGTGCGGGCCAGGCCCGGCATGCCGAGGACGACGTGGGCCTGCTCGGTCTTGCGGCCGAGGAGTTCGACGCGTCCGGCGGTGCGGATGTTGCGGGAGCCGTCGCGAGGGTCGATCGGGATGGCGGCCTGCTGCTTGAGCGCGCCCGCCTTCTCGAAGACGGCGCGGACCTGGCGTACGACCTTGTTGTGGTCGACGTTTCCGGCGGCGGCGACCACGAGGTGGGTCGGGTCGTAGTGCTTCTTGTAGAAGCGCCGGATGCGGTCCGCGGTGAGGGCGTTGACCGTGTCGACCGTGCCGAGGACCGGGCGGCCGAGGGGGGTGTCGCCGAGCATCGTGTGCGCGAACAGGTCGTGCACGCAGTCGCCCGGGTCGTCCTCGGTCATCGCGATCTCTTCGAGGATCGCGCCGCGCTCGACGTTCACGTCCTCTTCGCGGATCAGCGAGCCGGTGAGCATGTCGCAGACCACGTCGATGGCGAGCGGCAGGTCGGTGTCGAGCACGCGTGCGTAGTAGCACGTGTACTCCTTCGCCGTGAACGCGTTCATCTCGCCGCCGACCGCGTCGACCGCGGAGGAGATGTCCAGGGCGCTGCGTTTCTGCGTGCCCTTGAAGAGGAGGTGTTCCAGGTAGTGCGTGGCGCCGTTCAGAGCCGGCGTCTCGTCGCGCGAGCCGACGTGCGCCCAGATGCCGAAGGTGGCGGAGCGCACGGAGGGCAGGGTCTCGGTGACGATGCGCAGGCCCCCGGGGAGGGTGGTCTTGCGGACCGTACCGATGCCGTTCTCGCCCTTGATCAGGGTTTGGGTACGGGCGACGGCCCGCGCCTCCGAGGAGGTGCGGGCCGTCGCCGTAGAGCTGCTCGACGTCACTTGTCGGTGTCGTCCTTCTTCTCGCCCGCGGCGGAGCCGCTGTCAGATGCAGTGCCGTCGCTCTCGCCGTCGATCACGGGGATGAGGGAGAGCTTGCCGCGGGAGTCGATCTCGGCGATCTCGACCTGGACCTTGGAGCCCACGCCGACCACGTCCTCGACGTTCTCCACGCGCTTGCCGCCGGCGAGCTTGCGGATCTGCGAGATGTGCAGCAGTCCGTCCTTGCCCGGCATCAGCGACACGAACGCACCGAAGGTCGTCGTCTTCACGACGGTGCCCAGGTAGCGCTCGCCGACCTCCGGCATGGTCGGGTTGGCGATCGCGTTGATCGTGGCGCGCGCGGCCTCGGCCTGCGAGCCCTGCTGGGCACCGATGTAGATGGTGCCGTCGTCCTCGATCGTGATGTCGGCGCCGGTGTCCTCCTGGATCTGGTTGATCATCTTGCCCTTCGGGCCGATGACCTCACCGATCTTGTCCACGGGGATCTTGACCGTGATGATCCGCGGGGCGTTGGGGGACATCTCGTCCGGCGTGTCGATCGCTTCCATCATCACGTCGAGGATGTGGAGGCGGGCGTCACGGGCCTGCTTGAGGGCCGCGGCCAGGACGGAGGCCGGGATGCCGTCCAGCTTGGTGTCGAGCTGGAGGGCGGTCACGAACTCCTTGGTGCCGGCGACCTTGAAGTCCATGTCGCCGAAGGCGTCCTCCGCACCGAGGATGTCGGTGAGGGCGACGTAGTGCGTCTCGCCGTTGATCTCCTGGGAGATCAGGCCCATGGCGATACCGGCGACAGGGGCCTTCAGCGGCACACCGGCGTTCAGCAGCGACATGGTGGAGGCGCAGACCGAGCCCATGGACGTCGAGCCGTTGGAGCCGAGGGCCTCGGACACCTGACGGATCGCGTACGGGAACTCCTCGCGCGTCGGCAGGACCGGCACGATGGCGCGCTCGGCGAGGGCGCCGTGGCCGATCTCGCGGCGCTTCGGGGAGCCGACGCGGCCGGTCTCGCCCACCGAGTAGGGCGGGAAGTTGTAGTTGTGCATGTAGCGCTTGCGGGTCACCGGGGAAAGGGTGTCCAGCTGCTGCTCCATCCGGAGCATGTTCAGCGTGGTGACGCCCAGGATCTGGGTCTCGCCACGCTCGAACAGGGCGGAGCCGTGCACGCGCGGGATGGCCTCGACCTCGGCGGCGAGCGTACGGATGTCCGTGACGCCGCGGCCGTCGATGCGGACCTTGTCCTTGATGACGCGCTCGCGCATCAGGGACTTGGTCAGCGAGCGGTACGCGCCGGAGATCTCCTTTTCGCGGCCCTCGAACTGCGGGAGCAGCTTCTCGGCGGCGATCTCCTTGACGCGGTCCAGCTCGGCCTCGCGCTCCTGCTTGCCGGCGATGGTGAGCGCCTGGGAGAGCTCGCTCTTCACCGCGGCGGTCAGGGCCTCCAGGACGTCGTCCTGGTAGTCCAGGAAGACCGGGAACTCGCCGGTCGGCTTGGCGGCCTTCGCGGCGAGGTCGGCCTGGGCCTTGCAGAGGACCTTGATGAAGGGCTTCGCGGCGTCCAGACCGGCGGCCACGATCTCCTCGGTGGGCGCCTCGGCGCCGCCCGCGATCAGCGTGATCGTCTTGTCGGTGGCCTCGGCCTCGACCATCATGATCGCGACGTCGCCGTCCTCCAGGGCGCGACCGGCGACGACCATGTCGAAGACGGCGTCCTCGAGCTCGGTGTGCGTCGGGAACGCGACCCACTGGCCGTTGATCAGCGCGACGCGGACGCCGCCGATCGGGCCGGAGAAGGGCAGACCGGCCAGCTGTGTGGACGCGGAGGCGGCGTTGATCGCCACGACGTCGTACAGGTGGTCGGGGTTGAGCGCCATGATCGTGGCGACGACCTGGATCTCGTTGCGCAGGCCCTTCTTGAAGGACGGGCGCAACGGGCGGTCGATGAGGCGGCAGGTGAGGATCGCGTCCTCGGAGGGCCGGCCCTCACGGCGGAAGAAGCTGCCGGGGATCTTGCCGGCCGAGTACATCCGCTCCTCGACGTCCACCGTGAGGGGGAAGAAGTCGAGATTTTCCTTGGGCTTCTTGGAGGCGGTGGTGGCCGACAGCACCATGGTGTCGTCGTCCAGGTACGCCACGGCGGAGCCGGCGGCCTGCTTGGCCAGGCGGCCCGTCTCGAAGCGGATGGTGCGGGTGCCGAAGGATCCGTTGTCGATAACGGCCTCGGCGTAGTGGGTCTCGTTCTCCACTAGCGTTTTCTCCGATACTTTTCGTCTTTCGTCCCGGCCTGCCCGTGTGGCAGGGGGACGCTTCTTCGGAGAAGCGCGCCTTCTCATGCGGGCCGGTCTTCGATCGAAGCACCCGGGCTCACATCCCCCGGGGGCCACTACCGAGGACCGGCGGCGGCGAGGTGCGCTTCTCCTCGTGTCGTGCGGTGTGGCGGCCGTACGGCGCTGCGCGCTGTCACGGTGCCACGCTGTGTCCTGCGTACTGCGGTCCTGCGTATTACGTACTGCGGTCCTGCGTATTGCGTCCTGCGTTGTGCCACCACACTACAAAGGGGTGGTGACACTCCGCACGTACAGCAAAGGGAGCGGTCCCCTAAGAGTGGGAACCGCTCCCTTCACGATGTCTTACTTGGCGCCCGCCGCACCGCGGCGGATGCCCAGGCGGTCGACCAGCGCACGGAAGCGCTGGATGTCCTTCTTCGCCAGGTACTGCAGCAGGCGACGGCGCTGACCGACCAGGATCAGCAGACCACGACGGGAGTGGTGGTCGTGCTTGTGGGTCTTGAGGTGCTCGGTCAGGTCCGAGATACGGCGCGAGAGCATCGCGACCTGGACCTCGGGGGAGCCGGTGTCGCCCTCCTTCTGGCCGAACTCCGTGATGAGCTGCTTCTTCGTAGCGGCGTCGAGCGGCACGCGTACTCCTCGTAGTCTTTGTCGATGCCCACCGAGTGCCCCTGGTCCACTTCTCAGGGGAGCTTCCATAACTCGGGAGGCGGGATCCGCTGGGCGCGTCCTCCAGGGCCGGGCTCTTGGCGCTCCCTGAGGGGCGCCTCGCGCTAGGCCCGGAGGTGCATACACAAACGGCCGCTACACAGGCTACCAGCACACTCGCGCATGCCTCACCAGACCTATGTGAAGCTCAGCTGGTCATGGCCCGAGCGGCCGCGTACACGTCGAAGACCGCCAGTGCCAGCGGCACGAGGGTCAGCAGGACGAAGCTCTCCGCGATCTCCAGGAAACGGCCCCAGAAGGGGGTGACGCCACGGCGCGGGACAACCAGACCGATGGTGGTGACCAGTGCGGCGGCGGCCGCGATGGCCGCGACGAGCCAGAGCGTACGGATGTCGAGGGCCGACCGGTCGCCGGTCAGGGCATCACGGATGAGCGTCGTCGGCGGGTTGAGCGTCAGGCCGAGGCCGAGCAGGACCAGGGCGCCCAGTCCCGCGGCCAGCGTGGCGGCAACCTGCGCGGTGTAGCGGAAGAGGTGGGCACGCATCAGCATCGCGACGCCGGTGGCGAAGGCGAGCAGTTGGGCCCATACGTTGTCGGAGAACCCGAGTACGGCCGAGCCGCCGACAGCCAGCAGGGCGCAGCCTCCGACGAGGCCGACCAGGAGTTCGTGGCCGCGGCGGGTCCGGGCGGCGATGGCCTCGGCGTCGACCGGCTCCTGGGGCGCGGGTTCGGCGCCGTACCCGCCGCGTGCGGCTTGCGGCGGGTCGAAACCGATCGGGAGGCGGGCGAACCGTAGGGACATGCCGGGGAGGAAGGCGAGGGCGCCGACGGCGAGCGGGGCGCACAGCGCGGCCGTCTCGGTGGGCTCCAGGTGGGCGAGCGTCGCTACGAAGGTCGTCAGCAGGCCGACGGAGGAGGCGAAGACGAAGGCCACGAACGGGCCGTCGGCACGCGGCGACGCGATGGTCAGGACCACCGAGGCGATCAGCACGGCTGTGCAGGCGAGCAGGAACTGGAGCCTGCCCACTCCCTGGTGTTCGGGGAGAGCCAGCAGTCCGGAGCCGGCCACGCCGAGGTTCGGCAGAGCTCCGAGGCCGAGTGCGAACGCCGAGGCCCGGTCGTCGTAGATCCGTGCCCGCACCGCGCCGAGAACGAGCAACAGCAGGCCCGTGACCGCGGCGAGGATGCCCGGCAGACCGTGCATGTCGTGCCGGGGGTCGGCGGTCCACGCGACGAAGGCGAGCAGGGTCGCGAGCACTCCACCGCCGATGAGCCCGGCGCCACGTGTGAGGTCGCCGTTCCACAGTGTCCGGTCGCGGGTCACCGCGGAGGCGACCGCGTCGGAGACATCGTCGAAAACGGCGGGCGGCAGCGACTCGGAGAAGGGGCGCAGGCTGAGGATCTCGCCGTTGAGGATGCGCTGCGCGGCGAAGGATCGGGCACCGTCGAGGACGGCACCGTCCCGGCGTACGAGGTGATAGCCGACCGGGGCGCCTTCGGCCGGACTCTGCTGGGACAGCCGCAGGATCTCCGGGTACAGGTCGGCGACCGGGATGTCGTCGGGCAGGGCCACGTCGATCCGGCCGTCGGGCGCGACGATGGTGACCCGGCAGAAACCGAGGCCCGCGCCCGCCGCTGAAGGAGCCCCTGGACCGGGCCCTCCGTTTCCGGTGGTCATCGCGGAGGCCGTCATGCTCACCTGCTGCTCCCCCTCAGTGAAGATTCGCGTTTCGCGTGATGGTTCTGCGTTCATGCTCGGTCGTACGCGGTGCTGCATGCGTACGAGGTACTGCGTGCGTACGAGGTACTGCGTACACGTGCGCGATGTGGAGGTTTCGCGTTCGTTACGGAACCCTCATCCCGCGGGCCGTGCCACGACACCGGACAAAAGAGGCGCTCCGGGCGGGACTTGGGCTCGCGCCCCTCCACAGAGCGCGTAATGCCCTGTTTCTTCAGTCTGGTTCGTGTGTGCTGACACGCATGTCCGGCACCCTACCGCCAGCCGGTGTCGGTGCCGATCAGTAGGATCACCAATCGCGATCGACGTCCGCCTGACACGGGGCGGCGGACGGAACACCTCGGTCCGGCAAGGGAACTGGAGCCTAGTGAGCCACATCGTCGTCAAGCGCCCGCCGCGGACGCTGCCGTCCGAAGTGCCCACGGAAGAGGTTCTGCTGCAGCCTCCGCCCGAGCTGCCGCGCGGGCAGCAGGAGGGCGTCCTGATGCAGCTGCTGCCGACCCTCGGCATGGGCGGCTCGGTGGTCTTCTTCTTCATGAGCCCGATGCCGTTCATGCGGATCATGGGCATGGTGATGATCGCCTCGACGGTGGCCATGACGATCGCCATGGTGGTCCGCTACCGCAAGGGCACCCAGGGACAGTTGGCCGACCTGCGGCGCGACTACCTGAGCTATCTGTCGCAGACCCGGCGCTCCGCGGTGAACACCGCGAAGGCGCAGCGCGACGCGCAGTACTACCTGCATCCGTCCCCCGAGCAGCTGTGGGCGCTGGTCGCCGAGGGCAGCCGGGTGTGGGAGCGCCGGGCGGGTGACGAGGACTTCGGACAGGTGCGTGTGGGGCTCGGCCCGCAAGGACTCGCCACCCCGCTCGTGCCGTCACCGACCGCTCCGGTGGACCAGTTGGAGCCGCTGACCGCGAACGCGATGCAGCGCTTCGTCGCCACCCACAGCACGCTGGAAGACCTGCCGATGGCGGTCTCCCTGCGCGCCTTCTACCACGTGACGGTCAGCGGCGAACCGAACACGGTGCGGGGCACGGCCCGCGCGCTGGCCGCCTCGCTCGCGTCGCTCCACTCCCCCGAGGACCTGGTGATCGCGGTCGCCACCGGCCGCGAGGCCGCACCGGAGTGGGAATGGACCAAATGGCTGCCGCACTGCCAGGCCGCGGGCCCCGCCGACGGAGCGGGCAGCCGCCGTCTGATCACCGGCGACCCGATGGAACTGGACGCGATGCTCGCCGCCCGACTCCAGGGCCGCCCCCGCTTCCACCCGAGCGGAGCTCCGCTGCAGGAAGAACCCCACATCGTCGTCGTACTCGACGGCCTGTCGCTGCCACCGACATCGATGCTGGCCAGTCCCGAGGGACTGCAGGGCGTGACAGTCATCGAGGTCGTGCCGGGCGAACCGCACGGCGCACGCGGGGACCTGTCCGTCGTCGTACAGCCTCGATCGCTGCAGCTGGAGTCGGGACACGGCCTCGTGTACGAAGGCACTCCGGACGTGCTGTCGTACGAGGCCGCGGAGGCCCTGGCCCGGCAGCTGGCCCCGCTGCGGGTGGCCACGGGCGGGGACGACGGCGAACCGCTGCTCGCCAACCTGGAGTTCACCGAGCTGCTGGGTCTCGGTGACGCCGGCTCCGTCGACACGAGGCGCACCTGGCGGCCGCGCTCGCAGACGGAGCGGCTGCGTGTTCCGATCGGCCTCGGCGAGGACGGCCGTCCGGTGATGCTGGACCTCAAGGAGGCCGCGCAGGAAGGCATGGGTCCGCACGGCCTGTGTGTCGGAGCCACCGGTTCCGGCAAGTCCGAGCTGCTGCGTACGCTCGTACTCGGTCTGGCTGTCACCCACTCCTCCGAAACCTTGAACTTCGTCCTCGCGGACTTCAAGGGTGGTGCGACCTTCGCGGGCATGGCCCAGATGCCGCACGTCGCGGCCGTGATCACCAACCTGGCGGACGACCTGACGCTGGTCGACCGCATGGGCGACTCGATTCGCGGCGAGCTCAACCGCCGCCAGGAGATGCTGCGCGACGCGGGCAACTACGCCAACATCCACGACTACGAGAAGGCGCGCGCTGCGGGCGCCGCGCTCCAGCCGATTCCGTCGCTGGTCATCGTGATCGACGAGTTCAGCGAACTGCTGACCGCCAAGCCGGACTTCATCGAGATGTTCGTGCAGATCGGCCGTATCGGACGTTCGCTGGGTGTGCACCTGCTGCTGGCGTCACAGCGCCTGGAGGAGGGCCGGTTGCGGGGACTTGAGACATACCTGTCCTACCGGATCGGTCTGCGTACGTTCTCGGCGGCCGAGTCGCGCGCGGCGCTGGGCGTCCCGGACGCGTACGAGCTGCCGAACGTGCCCGGTTCCGGGTTCCTCAAGTTCGGCACGGACGAGATGGTGCGCTTCAAGGCGGCGTACGTCTCGGGGGCGTACCGCTCCGGTCCGGCGCGCGGCGCCACGCCGGACGGGACACTCCCGGTGAACCGGCGACCGGTGCTGTTCACGGCGGCCGAGGTGCCCGTCCGGTACGTCGCGGTGCCCCAGCAGCGTCCGGAGACGACGCCCGACACCGACGACGCGCTCTCCGACACCGTGCTCGACGTGATCGTGCGCCGCATCGAGGGGCAGGGCGTGGCGGCCCACCAGGTGTGGCTGCCGCCGCTGGACAGCCCGCCATCGATGGACTCGCTGCTGCCCGGGCTGGCAGCGGTGCAGGGCCGCGGACTCACACAGCCCGGTTACGAGGGGGCGGGCCGCCTCCTCGTACCGCTCGGCCTGGTCGACAAGCCGTACGAGCAGCGACGCGACCCGCTGTGGTGCGACTTCTCCGGCGCGGCGGGCCACATGCAGATCCTTGGCGGCCCGCAGTCCGGCAAGTCGACGCTGCTGCGCACACTCATCACGTCGTTCGCGCTCACCCATACACCGCACGAAGTGCAGCTCTACGGGCTGGACTTCGGCGGCGGCGGTATGGCCGCGGTGGCCGGGCTGCCGCATGTCGGCGGCGTGGCCTCGCGCCTCGACCCCGAGAAGGTGCGGCGTACGGTCGCCGAGGTGTACGGCGTGATGACCCGCCGCGAGGAGTACTTCCGCTCGGCCGGCATCGCGTCGATCGCGGACTACCGGGCGCGGCGGGCGCGAGGCGACATCTCCGTCAACGACCAGCCGTGGGGTGACGTGTTCCTGGTCATCGACGGATGGGGGAACTTCCGGTCGGACTACGAGGGGCTGGAACAGGTCGTCGTCGACATCGCCGCGCGCGGTCTCGGCTACGGCATCCACGTGGTGCTGAGCGCGTCGAGGTCCATGGAGGTCCGGTCGAACCTCAAGGACCACCTCATGAACCGCCTGGAGCTGCGACTCGGCGACACCATGGACTCCGAGTTCGACCGCAAGGTCGCCGCCAACGTCCCCACCGGCGTACCCGGCCGCGGCCAGACACCGCAGAAGCAGCACTTCATGGCCGCCGTCCCGCGGATCGACGGACTGTCGTCGGACACGGACCTCGCCGACGCCACGACCGCGCTGACCTCCGAGGTCGCACGACACTGGCAGACACCCGGGGCGCCCGCCGTGCGGCTCCTGCCCCGCGAGTTCCCGGCCGACCAGCTCCCCCCGGGCGATCGCTTCCCTCAGCGAGGCGTGGCGTTCGCACTCGACGAGGACAACCTCGAACCCGTCTTCGTGGACTTCGACCAGGACCCGTTCCTGCTCGTCTTCGGCGAGAGCGAGTCGGGCAAGTCGAACCTGCTGCGGTTGCTCATCAAACGCCTGACGGAACGCTACTCGGGCGACGCCTGCAAGCTCTTCGTCGTCGACAACCGGCGCTCACTGCTGGATGTCACACCTGCTTCGCACCTCGCGGAGTACATCCCCATGTCCAACTCGATGGGCCACCACATGGAGGCCCTGACGGACCTCATGCAGCGGCGTACGCCCACGGCCGACGTCACCGCGCGCCAACTGCGTGACAGGAGCTGGTGGAGCGGGCCGAACGTGTTCGTCATCGTCGACGACTACGACCTGGTCTCCACGTCGAGCGGAAATCCGCTGGGCGACCTGACGGAGCTCCTCCCGTTCGCCCGCGATGTCGGCGTCCGCTTCATCATCGCGCGGTCTTCGGCGGGGGCAGGACGGGCCGCGTACGAGCCGTTCATCCAGCGGATGAAGGAGCTGGGGGCACAGGGGCTGGTGATGGCCGGCGACCCGGGCGAGGGCGATGTGCTGGGCGGAGTCCGGCCGCGGCCCATGCCGGCGGGGCGGGGCATCTTCGTGTCGCGCAAGCGGGGCAAGCCGTTGGTGCAGATCGGGCTTGAGCCGGAGGAGACGTTCTGATGGGCGAGGCTGGACCGAGGGGCGCGCATTTGATGGTGCGCGCTGTATGGGGAGGTACGCGCTGATGATCGGCATGGGAATCGTCATGATCCTGATCGCCCTCTGGCTCGCCGGTCTTGGGCTGGCTGACCAGAAGGCGTTGTGGTGGCGCTTCCAAGCGCGTCGCTTCAGCGACCCGGAGGCGAACGAGCCGTCGGAATCGGGGTACCGGGCTCGGCGGGTTCTGCTGCTCTCGTGCGCGACGGCGATGGCCGTTATGGCCGTGTGGTGGTTCACCAATATTGATTACTTCCAGTCCGGTGGGCTTGAGGACTGATACCTGGGACATTGCGAAGAGACCGAGTAGCAACTCGAACGCGCAAGTACGCGTGGCTGCGCTGATCGCAGCGCGATCGTCCGGGCGCTGGCCCGGGGAAGACACGGGGGAAGGAGCACGCCGATGGCGTGGGACGAGTGGGAACAACTGAAGGCGCAGGCGGCGGAGCGGCAGTCGACGCAGATGCAACTGAACCAGGTGGATCCTGGTGGCGGCGGCGTAAGACTTCCACCTGACCCCAGTAATTACGGCAACCTCCAGACCAGTGAGGCCGGGCTGGCGAAAATCGGCCAGCACGCATTCGATCTGTACGACAAGTTGTGGACCAAGGGGCGTAGCGCGGTCTCCACCAGTGACAAGGCTGCAAGTGACCTCTCCAGGCAGGGCTTCGCGCTGGGCGGCGGACTCCAGCACGTGTCGACCCGCTGGGAGGAGCAGCTCGGATCCCTCAGGGACGCGTGCGCGCACATCTCGAATCACATGTCCGTCACCAAGAAACTGCACGCCGACGACGAGCACTACATCCGTCGACACATGAGCACCATCGCCACCCTGGACGCGAGCTTCGACGAGCGAGTCGGCGATCCCGGCAAGAAGAACCCGGTGTACGGCGAGCCGAGCGAGAAGAAGAACAAGAAGGACAACTGATGGATCTCGTCTCTCTCCGTGACGCCAACTTCAAGCTGCTCGATGATGCCGTCGAAGACTGGACGACAATGGTCGGCGATCTGGAGGACCTGAAAGACTCAGCCGACAAAGGTCTGCGGGGCGCGGCCAACAAGGCCAATTGGGCCGGCGTGAACGCCACCGTTTCCAAGGAGTTCATCGGCAAGACTGCTGGTGAGTTCGAGGACGCGCATACGCAGGCCAAGTCCATCCGCAACATCCTCAGGGATACACGGAACGAACTGAAGGACTATCAGCGGAAGCTCCGCGAGGCCATTGAGCGCGGCTTGAAGAAGAAGTTGACAGTGGCCTCCGCTCCCTCCGGCGGCTTCACTGTCAAGGGAGCCGAGGGGGCGAAAGGTGACGAGGGTGGCGTCACCACACTGCGGGATGAGCTGCAGAAGATCCTCGACGATGCCTCTGAAAGCGACAACACGGCTAGCACTGTGCTGCAAGCGCTGGTCGACCAGAGCAGGCTCGGATTCTCCGATGCGAACTACAGCGACAGAGACTCTGCGGCCGACGCGGTCAAGGAAGCCGAGCAGCTTTCCAAATTGGCGAAGAAAGACCCCGAACACCTCACCACTACGGAGTTCGACAGGCTGAACGCAGGCTTGAAGAAGTACGCCAATGACGATCTGTTCGCGGAGCGGTTCGCCACCGAACTGGGAGCAAAGGGCGCGCTCGACTTCTGGGCCAACTTCAACCAGCCGGGCGCGAATCCGGAGTTGAACGATGCAAGGCGTGAGAAGTTCGACGATTTGCAGAGGAATTTGAGCCTCACTCTCGCCAATGCAAGCCAGAGTGACACCGCCGCCATGACGGAGTGGAAGAGCCAGGTGGTCGACTCAGGCGACAAACTCGTCGGTAAGCACGGAGGCGCCCTTGGGTTCCAGGTCATGAGCAACCTCATGCGACGCGGCGACTACGACGACCAGTTCCTCAACAGCTATGGCAACAAACTGATCGAGACTGAGAAGAAGTTCACGGGCAACGGTCGCCATGGAGCCTGGCAGAGCATTCCCTCGAACCCCGAACTGAACCGCCTGGGCGGCGACACCGGCTGGGATCCGATGACCGGGTTCTTGAAGGGTCTGTCGAACAGCCCCAATGCGTCAACTGAGTTCTTCAACGACACGTTCGTCAGCAAGGACGAGGACCACGACTTCACCGAGGAGAAGGGCGGCAAGGAGGTCAAGAGGTCCCTGTCTAACTTCGACTACCTTTTCGAGGAGCGGAACTGGCCCCACGAGTTTGACAGCAAGGGAGAGGAAGTTCAGAGCGGCCGGAACAATCTGGCGCTGGCTTTGGAGGCTGCTACTACGGGGCATCCGGCGGGTGAGCTGCCGACGCTCGACACTCCGGCGCACAACGAGCAGCAGGCCAAGCTCATGGCGAGTGTCGTCGAGTCCATCAGCGAAGACCCTGGACGCCTCACAGACAACAGCTACATGTCTGACAGCGTCGGACAGATGGCATCGGAGTATCTCCCGGATATCAACCGCGCCACGACCGATGTCAAACCGGATGCCGACGACCCGGATTGGCAGCAGATCGAGAAGCTCTTCCCTGTCGCTGGCGCGTCTGCGCAGATGGACCACACTGACGTGTCTCGCTTCCTGATCTCCGTCGGACAGAACCCCGAGGGCTACTCCGCCATCGAGGTCGGCCAGAAGGCCTACATGGCGAATCTAATGGACTACCACCTGAATCCGGACCTACCCGAGGATCAGCAGTACAGGCAGAGCCCGGAGAACACCATCACGGAGATCTCCCGGCGGTCGGCAGAGGTCGGGGGTTCCGTCGCCATCGGGCGTCAAGAGGCCGTGCTGGGTCCTGCGAAGGAAGACGACGAGGCCTACAACCACGCCGTCTCACAGTGGCAGAACGTCGCGAGCGGTGTCGTCGGCACTGGTATCGGAGTAGGGACAAGTTTCATCGCGTCGCCAGCAGGGGGTGCCGCGATTGGTGGCGCCGCTGGCACCCTCGGCAGCGCCGTACTCGGAGAACTGTTCCAGAACGTCGAGGGCAGCGACCTTGAGGGGAGCGGACTCACCTCCGGTCAACTCTGGGAGGACAGTCGCCAACGGAATATCGACTTGGCTCAACTGGCCGCCACCGAGGCAGCCAAGGCGCACGACTCCCCGTATACGGGCGAGGTGGGCGAGTGGGCGCGTTACGGCACCAATGACGGCTTCAACGATGCGGCCACGAATGGACGCCATATGGCCGACGATCTTAATACCGAAATCCCCTAGCGAGGAATCTAAACGATGTCACGCATCCGCCCTCACTCCGCCGTGGCCCGCGCCGGCGGCCTTCTGATCATCGGCCTGGCCTTGACCGCCTGCTCCTCGGGAACATCGCAGGAGCAGCGGGAGTACGCGGTGCCAGAAAGATTCTGCGGGACTGCTGTCGACCGCGATGGGCTCGCCGCGCTCCTCCCGCCGGGGAAGAAGCTCACTACGCGAGAGAAGTACCTCGACGACAAGAAGTTGACCGAGCGGTGCGATATCCAGGTGGACGGCAAGCTCGTCGTCCGAACTTCGCGCGAGTGGTGGCCCAAGAAGGAATCAACGGATTGGTTCGCCACGGGAAAGACGCGGAATGACCTGGGTCACCAGGCTGACGACGGCAGGTTCCTGTACTCGGATTATGAAGCCTTCGGGAAGACGGAGAACTGTCAGCGCACCACAGGTGCTTACGAGTACGCAATGTTTACCGGTATCCAGGCATACAGCTCGGAACACCGAGACTCGAATGCCATGAAAGACCTCATCATCCACTTCACCGAAGCCGTGGAACAATCGAGCGATTGCGACTGAAGGGCGCGCGAGAGTGGCGTGAAGTGCCCAGATTCGGCACCGCTGGGCAACTCGCTGCGAGTCAGCGCGCGTGCCTCGCACGTTTCAGCCGCAGACGCGCCTTCGTAGCGCGTCCCACGGGAGCGGCAGTTCTTGCACCGCCAATCCGACCTCTCATAGGTTGATTTCATGGGACTCTTCGACAAGCTGACCGGAACCAAGCGCCCCGCCGACGATGTCGCCCCACAATCCGGCGCTGAGGTTCACGCGGCGCTTCTCGGTCTCAACGGCTCTGACGTCCCGTACCTCATCCGGGACGGCCGCGAAGAGGGCGCCGACCTGGTGGCCGAATGGCGCCTTATGGAGCCGGCCTGGCGGACCTTCTTCGTCCGCACTCAGTTGAGCCGGGTGTTCAAGGTGCGTATGCGACTGGTCCCGGAGAAGCGCGAAGTCCGCGCCATCGACCAACAATTCGAGGTCAAATGGGTCGGCGATACCCCCACGCTCGCCATCTCGGCCGAAGCCCAACGCGGGCAGGTGAAGACCGTCTCGAAGCGTTGGGCGCTCAGCAAGGATAGAGACGGCGACCTCGAAGCAACGGAGACGTTCAGCTTCGACAGCTCCGACCTGAAGAACCCTCTGCAGGACACTGTCCTGGGCGCGGGCTGGACCTGGCGCGGAGTGGTCTCCGGCAAGCTGTGAGGTTGATGGGATCCTGGCCTTCCCCTCGTAGCGTAGGCACCGTGGGTGCAGGGGAAGTTGGGAGTCATGGCGAGCAAGAGGCGGAAGTTCAACACAGACTTCCGTGCGAGGGCCGTGCGGATCGTCACCGAGACCAATCTGGTCGGAAGGTCGCCAATGTGACCCAGCTTTACCCCTCCACCTCCGTTTGCCTTCGCCTCACCTCGTGGGCGATCCCCCAGATCACCACGGCTACTCCGATAACGATGACCAACCACACCCACCATGGCGTAGCGCCCCCCTCCCCCACTCCATCCGGAGTTGCGGAACCCGGTGTTGTGATGACGGCCGGCGAGCATGACGAGTGAGGTGTGAAGGGAAGACACTCGCTCAATCTATGGGTTCGGTCAGCGGAATCAAGTGATCTTCAGGGCTGTGACCTGGCTGTTGCCCAGCGTGAGACCTACCAGGCCAAGTAGGGTGAGCCCTCAGTTCGTTCGCACGTCAGGAAGGGGTCGCAGCACCATGGCCGAGGCACAGGACAACGGCGTCGAGGCGCAGGACGAGGACGTCAAGGCGCGCAAGGAGCGGGAGAAGAACGAGCTCTACGCCCTCGACATCTCCGGCGTCGAGTGGCAGAGCGCACCGGGTACCGAGGAGCACGAAGAGCGCGTCGAGATCGCGTACCTGCCGGACGGTGCCGTGGCCATGAGGTCGTCGCTGGACCCGGAAACCGTGCTGCGGTACACCGAGGCGGAGTGGCGAGCGTTCGTACTCGGGGCGCGGGACGGCGAGTTCGACCTGGAGCCCGCACCTCACAACGGCGGCCTGCCGGCGGAGTAGCGCGCGAGTGCGTCAGCGAGTGCCCGGCCTTCTGCCCAGCTCCTGGGGAGCCTTGCGCGTCCCCTCACCCTGCTCGGCTCCGCCACCTTGCTGCTCTCCCCGCGCCCTACATGGAGTGAGAGTGCGGGGCGGAGCCACGTGGCGCCGCCCGTCGGCGTTCTTAGTGATGGGGTCGGCAGGGTGGGCGTACGCCGTGGAGGACTATTCGCAGCGGCCCGAGCGTTGGCGCGCTGCCCTTTCGGCACCCCCCAGAGCGAACGTGCACCAGACCTGTTTCTCGTCAAATCCGGTGCGGTGCCATCCCCACCGGCGTGAAAGCGCCGCGACCAGGTGGAGCCCTCTGCCACGCTCGCTGAACGGGTCGTCGTCGCCTGCCAGCTCGGGGGCCTGATCCGGCGCGTGGTCGATGACCATCACTCGCAGGGCCGGTGGTGCGAACTGACGGCCTGCGCCGAGGATCAGCTCCAGTCCCGCGAGCCCGCCCCCATGACGTACGGCATTGGTACACAGCTCCCCAACGGCCAGCTCCACAGAGTCGGCCAAGCCCGAGAGTTTCCAGTGCTGTTGGACCCATACACGGGTGCGGTGCCGGGCTTCTGCGACAGGGCGGTGGGGGTCGAGTGCGGAGGCGTCCCAGCCCACACGGGTCGGGGTTGCGTCGAAGGGGGCAGGAAGGGCCGGTGCGTCCATCGTTCACCTCGGGAGGAAGTTGGAGAGTGGCCTGAGCCACACCATAGACCTCAATACCCAACCCGTGAGACCTACGTCACCCCAACGGGTTGACCTCATGCATTCGATGGACGTGTGAACCGCTGGTAGGCACACTGAGCGCGAGCAACGAGAGGGACTCATGGCAGCAAGGCAGGCACCCACGTTCCGGCAACGGCGTTTCGGCGCTGAGCTTCGGCGGCTGCGCGAAGCCGCTGGCCTGTCCGCCCCCAGAGCAGCCGAACTGCTCGGTACGGATCGCACGACCATCTCCAACACAGAGGCTGGTCGCTTCGGCATCAGCGAGCAGCGGCTGCGGCGACTCGCCAGCATCTACGAGTGCGATGACCCGGCCCTGATCGACGCCCTGGCTTCCATGACAGGGGGCAGAAGTACGGGCTGGTGGGACGAGTACCGCGGCAAGGTGCCGCCAGACTTCCTCGATGTGGCCGAACTAGAGCATCACGCCACGATGCTCCGCACTCTGCAGACAGCCCATCTCCCCGGCATGTTCCAAGTCGAAGATCACGCTCGCGCCCTCTTCGACCTGTTCATCCCTGCGCTTCCTCGCCTCGAGGTCGAGTTGCGCATCGCCCAACGCCTGGCGCGCCACACGGTGATCACCAAGCCTCCGGCGGTGAAGTACCGAGGGCTGATTCACGAAGCTGCCCTACGCATGCAGGTGGGCGGGCCACATGTCGCAAAAGCTCAGCTCGACCGGCTCCTCGAAGAGAGCGAGCGCGACAACGTCACGCTCCTCGTGATCCCGTTCAGCATCGGCGGCTTCCCCATGGCGGGCGACTCGGTGCTGTACGCATCCGCCGACAGCCCCCACCTGGACACGGTGCAGGTGGACTCGCCAACCGGTGCCGTCTTCTTTGACTCACCCACGCAACTGGCCAACTTCCACCGACGCCTGGACGCAGTCGAACAAAGGGCGTTGAATCCCAATCAGTCGAGGGACGTCATCCTCGAAATCGCCAGGGATCTATAAGAGGAAGCTGTTTTGCCTGAGTTGAAGTGGCTCAAATCGTCGTACTCCGAGGCGTCTGGCAACAACTGCGTCGAGGTCGCCAAGAACGGCCCCCTCATCGCCGTACGCGACTCCAAGGACCCAAAACTGCCGTGGGCCGCAGTGGGGCATGAGGCGTGGGGGCGGTTCACTGGCGCGCTGGCCGACGGGCAGTTGAGCTGAGGCCGGCCAGACAGGGCTCGGTGCCGAAACGCGCGCCGGGGTGGGCACCTCCCGTGCGTGCCCACCCCGTTCTTCCGCGCTGACCGGCCCTACAGGTACGTACGCACAGATACCTACAGGTAGTAGCTGGCGGCCTTCTTGTCGCCACCCATGTAGTCACCGCCGGCTTGACCCACCACGCGGGCGATGCCCACGAGCGCCTGGTGGATGTCGTTGGCTTCCTTGTCCCAGGCGGTCTGCTGCTCGGTGTACATCTGGTGGGCGTCGCCCTCCCACCCTGCGGCTACCCGGGCGACCATCCTTTTGATCTCGCCCAGATCGTTCTCAAGCTTCTTGGCCTCGTCTCCGAGCGTGGTGGCCGCTCGGTCAAGGGCATCGTACGTAACCAGCATTTCGCCGGGATCGCCCGCCATGATTACCTCATCTCTTTCATGAATTCGTTTCGGCAGCGAGGGTCGGGAGACTCACGCGCTCAGTAACCGCTGAGGCTCGACTTCGGGGCCCCGTCATAGATGTTGATGCCCTGCACCAGAGCGCGAACCTCGTCCTCGGTGCCATCCTTGATCTTCCGAGTCTGGCTCATCGCCTCAAGGAACTTCACGAGGATGTTGCCGATCCGCACCATGGAGGTGTTGATCTCGTGCTGCTTCGTATTGAACGCACCGGCACCGATTCCCTTCCACTGTCCTTCGAGACCGTCGATGATCCCCTGCAGCTTGTGAAGCTGACCTTTGATCGCCTCGAACTTGACCTGAATGTCCTGCTCGAGCTTGATTACTTCGGTGTCGTCTAGCCGTTGGCGCGGTGCTGCCATGACTGGGGTTCCTTTCTGGACTGTCGTTGGAACGTACGTACTGAGTCCGAGTTACGCGTCACCGAGTGGTAAATCACGGAACCCAGGTCCGGCGCAATGAGCTGTGGAGGGAGTACTCAGCCGCTGCGCCGCGTTCGCCGCAGCATGGCGAAAGTGCCGCCTCCGATCACCGCCACGGCGGCTACAGCACCGAGGATCACCCACAGTTGGGTGTCGTCGTCGGAGGAGTTCGAGCTTGCTGCTGCTGCCGCGGTCCCACCGCCTGAAGAGCTCTTCGGAGGTTGGGACGAGGCTGGGGCTGAAGCGGCGGGAGAGGCTTTTGCGTCGGATTTGGAGGGGTACCCATCGGTGAGGGGATTCTCGTCGGCTGCCCCTGGGTCGATGGTGCTCTTCGCGAGGGCAACGCGGGGCCGGACCCCGCCGTTGCCGAGGTAAGTACTTACGGTGTCCTTCGGCCATTTGCGGCCCGCAGTGTCAAACAGAACCCGCGTAACCTGGTTGGCCGTCCAGTCGGGGTGGGCTGACCAGATCAGCGCGGCGGAGGCAGAGGTAATGGCTGCGGCGGCGACGGCGCCACTGCCATCGTCGCAATAGCTCTTGAAATTCGCGTCGCACCAGCGCGGAAGCCCAGCTCCGGGAGCGGCGATATCCACGTGTTTCCCGTGCTGGGAGAGATCGGACACCCTCCTGTTGCTATCGGAAGACGCGACACCGAGTACCTCCAGGAACGCGGCCGGATATTGCGGCTCGTTCCCCTTCTTGGCGTTGTCGCCCGTCCCCGCGATCAGCAGTTTTCCCTTTTTTACCGCGTACTCCAAGGCCCCGTGTTGCCCAGCCATGTCCAGGCCGATGGGGTATTCATTCCCGATGGAGATATCGATGATCTGGGCGTCGCTGTCCGCCGCGGCCCTGATGGCCTTCTCAAGTGGATCGTTGACTTGGGGGACTTCGTCGTGCTTAAGGAGAGGCAGCCGAATGGGGATGATCTTTGCGCCCGGGGCGAGACCACGAAGACCGCCCCCCTTCCCCGTACCGGCAATCAGTTCGGCCGTGGTCGTGCCTTGCCCGTCGTAGTCATCTGTCGCTCCACCCGGCTTGTCAGTGAGGTCCACTCCCTTCAGGACCTGCCCCTTCAGAGAAGGCGTGGACGAGTTGACGCCGGAGTCGATGACGGCGACCTTGATGCCTTTGCCCGTGGAGACCTTCCACATCTCCTCGGCGCGCATCGGCTCCAGGTACCACTGCTTCGACTGGACATCCTCGGCAACCGCGTTCGGAGCCAGTCCCGCTGGCGCGATGGTCAACACAGCGAGCGTCGTACCCACGGAGGACACCCGTCTCCAGGTGAGCCCGTCGAACGCAGTCCGCCTGCCACGTCGGCTGATCCCTGACTTCATACCTCTGTACGTCCTCGCTCGCACTCAGCCGACCACCGGCGGCACATCACGCCGCCGGCTGCCGGGCTGGTCTGTGTCCTGGCCCTCAACCGGGTGGTCGGGCCGCTGCCGAACTTCGTCCTCGTCACGATCGGGATCCCGGTCGGGGTTCCGCCGGTTGCCCACAGGACCACGCACGAGGCCGCTGCCACCGGCGGTAAACCCGTTGCCTCTGGTAGCGGGCGCCCGGCCCTTGGGTGTGCCGACGACACCGTCGGAGTTACCGGCAGACCTGCGAGGCGTCTGACCGGCATTGGAGCCAGGCGTCGGGTTGGACGCACCAATGACCCCACGCTGACTGGTCCTTCCGCCCCCTGCACGCGAGCCGCCTGTGCCTTCGCCGCCGACAACCGTGCCACGCGGCACTCTGGAGCCGGTCGCTCCAGGCGTTGGCCCGGTGACGGGCCTCCCGCCGACCACGCCATTACCACGTCCTGCGCCGGCACCCACACCTCCGGCACGCCCGCCTGCCGGCGTACCACCGACCCTAGGGGTTCCACCGGAGACGCCTCGGCCCATCGGTGTCTGACCTGACCCCGTGCCGGCGCTCCTGGCCATGCCTTGGCCCGTCGTGGTTCCAGCACGCCCCATCGGACCCGCGGATCCTCGTCCCGCGGCCCCTCCGGAGGAACTGCCACCAGTGGCGCTGCCCACTCGCCCCTGCGCCGATGCGGGGTTCCTCGCACCTCCGCCGAATCCCGCGGAACGACCGGCGGGCCCACCGACTAGGGGTTTCATCGCGCCGCCAGTAGCGAAGGGCAGTGGAGCTGTCCCGCCTCCAGCTCCCGTAGGGCCAGACACCGGCGGGGGCGTGCCAGTCGTCGGGCTCGAGGTCTGCGGAGGCAGCGTACCGACGCTGGCGATCTCCGTACCTACGTCCCGCCCTGGGTACGTGACCGAGCCGTTCACCTCTTTGAGGGGCAACGGGGCATCGGTTCCACGCGGCGAGTTGGTCGGCGCATCTGCGTAGGCACGGCTCGGCGTCACCGGCTCACCGGTGGCCGCACGGGTTTCGCTTCCTGCCTCGCCCCTGGTCGGATCCGGTTTCGGCACCCCCACGCCGGGCATCGGCTCGAACGTCGGGGGCTCCTGTCCTGCCAACGCCTCCTCCGACACGGCATAGAACGACGACAACCGGTTCATCTGGTTGATCGCCTCCTGCCGGTGGTCCTCGGCCTTCATTGCCGCGTCGTAGTCGGCGTTGCCTTCGACGCGCGCGGGCGTCGGGATGTCCGCGACCGTCTTGGGATCGGAGCGGGCGTCGCGGGGTGGCATGGAGCTCTTGACGGACGCCAGGCCCGTGCCCGCCGCCGTGATCTGGTTGCCCGCGACCTCGGCGAAGTCGGCGAGGCCGCGCGTGTTCGTGACAAGCTTCTTGCCCCATTTACGGAACGCTTCGCCCGCCTCACCCTCCCAGTCGACCCAGTCGATGTGGCCACTGAGCTCGTCGGCAGCGTCGGTGATCGCGTCGCGGGCGTCTCGCAGGGCTTTCCCTGCGCTTTCGAGATCGCTCGGGTTCGCCCGTTCCACCAGGTCGACCATGTCGTTGAGGCGGTGACCCTCGAAGTCCGTCTTGCCGAAGAAGCGGATGCCGCCACCGAGGAAGGTGTTGTTCAGCATCTCCGAGACAGCGGTCACCGCATCGATCGCGCCGACCTGCTGAGCCACCTGCTTCAGGTCGGCCTTGTGCTGGTCCAGGTGCTTCCCGTCCTCGCCCATCACATCCCCATCTCCTGGCCGTCGGCGGGCTTCCGCACGAGCTTCCCGGTCTTCTCGCGCTCGGCCTCTTCGTTCTCCCGCTCAACCTGCTTCTGGATTGCCCAGAAGCGCCGCCGCTGCTCCTCCTCCAGATTCCCGAAGCCGACCTCCGCACCATGTACGGCGATCCACATGGCCTCTATCTGCAGACCAAGCGTCTTGGACAGTGAAGTCAGACGCTCGTGGACTCGGTCGTACTGGGCGTAGAGGCCGGTGGCCTCCGCGAAGGTGGCGCCCTCTCCGCTGAACGAAGCGCGCGAGATCCTCTGGCCGCCCACCTTCGTCGAACTGCCCGGCGAGCCCTCGAAGGTCGCAAGCACGGTGTCGACACGCTTCTTGAAGGTGGTGAGCGCCTCCATGCTCACCTTGAGGTCGGCGCCCCCGCTGCCGCCGCCCATGTCCGCAGGAAGCACGATGCGTCCCCTTCCCCGTTTTCCTGTTTCCCCGTTGAACCGTCCGACCGCTCTGCGACCGGACTGCCCCTCATGCCTTTTACTGCACCTTTACCACTTTAGACGTCGTGTACAACTTGGCCAATCGATATGAGCCATACGGCAGTTACAAACGCGTGGTGCCATCCTGCCCAGAACGGCCTGCAAGGCCGAGACGGCGCGCCCCACAGGGCGACACGATCCCCACCCGTGCCCTTACCCGTTCTGATGAAGTCGCATCCCCGGGCTACGGACCGACCTCTCCCCGCCCCCGGCCCTGTCCCCTCCCGCGAGCGTCCCGCCAAGCCACTGCCGCCCCGCTCAGGCCCGCCACCGCGACGGCCGCCCCTACGGCGACGTACGTGGCGAGCCGTGCGTTGCGCTCCTCCGCCGTTTCGCCGAGGTGGAGCTTCGCCGGGGTGGGGGCCTCCGCCTGGGAGATGCCGCCCTGGGGGGACGGGGAGTCGACAGGGGCGTCATCCTCCGTCAGGGCACGGACGGGGTCGACGACGCCCCAGCCGACCAACCGGTCATGCCCGGCGACCGACCGTTCCGCCGTCTGTTCGATCTGGGCGACGATCTGGCGCCCGGTCCAGTCGTCGTGCTTGGCCTTGATCAGGGCGGCGACTCCGGCGACGTACGGTGCGGCGAAGCTGGTGCCGTTGTCGGAGCAGTGGCCGCCTCCGGGGACCGTGGAGATCATGTCGACGCCGGGAGCTGCCACGCCCACGAACTCGCCCGCCTGGGAGAAGGCCGCGCGTTCGTTGTTGCGGTCCGAGGCGGCTACCGCCAGTACTCCTTCGTACGACGCCGGGTAGGTCCGTTTCTCGTTGCCCCCCAGGCCGTCGTTGCCCGCCGAGGCCACGACCACGATCTCCTTCGCCAGGGCCGCGTCGACCGCCGTTTTCAGGTCCGGGTCCGGCGCGACCGCGTTCGCCGTGTCCTGGGAGATGTTGATGATGTCGGCCCTGGCCCGGATCGCGTGGCGGATGGCGGTTGCCAGGGTTTCCGCCGTGCCGTGGCCCTCCGCGTCGTTCTGCTTGACGGGGATGATCGTCGCATCGGGGGCCAGGCCCACGAAACCGGTTTTCTCGGCAGGGCGGGCCGCGATGATGCCCGCCACGCGTGTGCCGTGGCCGACCGTGTCCGTCGTACCGTCGTTCTTGCCGCGGTCGACCGGTTCGCCCTCGTCGTCCTTCTTGGGCAGGTAGTTGGCACCGCTGGATGCGTCCACCGCACGTGTGAGCTGAGGGTTCTTCACGTCCACGCCGGTGTCGATCACCGCCACGCGTACGTCCTTGCCCTTGGACTGGCGCCACAGTTCGTCCAGCAGGACGCGCTGCAGGGCCCAAGGGCGGCCGGCGTACTTCTTGTTCGGGAACGTGCACTCGTCGGAGGCGGCGTGCGCGGGAGCGGTCGCGATCACCGGCGTGCTCATGAGGACGGTCAGGGCCGCGGCCGCCCGTGCGGTCTTCCGCCGCCAGGAGGGTGCGTACGTCGTCATCAGCATCCCCTACGAGCCCTGCGGCTGGCGGGCCGCCGACGTCGACAGGCGCGGGCCCGTCGGCAGGAACGCGGACCAGCTCACGGGGATCGGGGCCGGATCGGCCTCCTTGTACCCGAGGCGGGTCTGGGCCTGCCGGGCCTCTTCGAGGAGCTGCTTGCGCTTCTCGGCGGAGGTGCCGATGCCCGCGTCGTCCGTGGCGCTGTCGGAGTTGGACTGCAGGGCGTAGCGCAGGCCTGTGTCGGTGACCAGGAAGACGGCGCCGGCCTCGGTCTCCGAGCCCTGGAACTGACGGTAGAGCTGGCCCGAGCCCGGGGTCACGTAGGCGCTGGAGGAGCCGGTGGCGAGGGTGGCCGGGAAGTCCGTACCCGCCCAGGTGCTCAGCGTGGTGGTGCCCTTGTCCGGGTCGACAGCGCGCAGGACGTTGCAGACGGTGTTGCGGCCGCCGGACGTCGCGGCCGCGTCGTTGACCGCCTTCGGCTCCGCGGTCGGCCAGTTGTGCTCCGCGCCGAACTCCTCGCCCGGAGTGAAGGCACCGGCGCTCACCTTGCGCGCCTCGCTTGCCTGGTCGAGGGAGACCAGGTCTCGGCTGTTGAGGAGCAGCGTCGCGGTGAAGGCGGAGACCGGGGCGATGCGGCCCGGGAGGACCACGTAGTACTGGGTCGTATCGCCGTTGGGCGCTTCCAGGACCATGCCCACCTTGTTGGCCTCGGCATCCTCGGTGACCTGCACTCCGGCGTCGGCCCCGGGAGAGCCCTCCACCTTCGGGAAGACAATCTGATCGCCCTTGTGGAGGGTGTCGAGCCATTCCCGGGACACCCGCTGCGGTTCGCGGTCCGATCCGACGAGGGTGCGCAGCAGGAGTTCGTTCTCGGCGGACACCTGGTACGCGGTTCCGCCGGCGTCGACCACGTACCGGGTCCTGTCGGGGCCGACGACGTACAACAGCTCGCCGCCGCGCAGCCGTTCGGTGCCCTCCGTCCTGTTCGCCTCGCGTTCGGCGAGGACGAAGGCGGCCTTCTGGATGGCCCTGCCGCCGTCGCTCGGCCGCTCGCACACGGCCCAGCGCTTCGCGGCGTCCGCCTCGGAGGCGTCGGGCAGGCGGTCGGGTCCGTACGGGATGCCGATGGTGGCTCCGTGCGGGATGGCGCCCTTGTCGAGGATGGACTCGTCGACGTTGATGACCTTGCCCTGGTCCGCGTCGAGGAGGAGCTTCGCGGACGCCATGTTGAGCACCGGGTGCAGTTGGCGCTTGCCGTCCGTGACCAGGACGACGTAGCGGGTCGTGGACTTGCTCGCGATGATCACGTTCTCGCCGGTGGCGTCCCAGTCCTTCGGCGCGGTCGGCTTGAACATCCCCCACCCGCCGAAGACCGCCAGAATGATCACTCCGACGATGACCCCGGGAAACACGGCGCGCAGCGGGCGCGGCGCGCCCTCCTCCGAACCGGTGGGTGAGGACTGGACGAAGGACGCGAGCATGCGCCGCTTCGCGAAGGTGTAGGCGTTGAGCTCGTCCCGCCGTGATGCCATCTGTGCCCGAATCTCCCCGTATCTCGCGCCGTGTCCCACCGTGCGACGCCGGGGGCCCTGCGTCCCCCGCCCCCGTTGTCGGACCCGGCACCTACTATGCCTGGTGAGTGATCGGTCCGGCGGAGCGGGTACGGTACCTGGGCCTTCAAGGACCGCGTCCGCCATGGTAATTCGGGTGAGTCGCGAAGGCGTTGCGAACAAGTCGGGGGGTTGGAGTGATGGCTTTCGGGACGCGGGCACAGCCGCGTAACGGGTCTCAGGGGGCGGGCTCTTCCGCGCCCCCGCCGGGCCAGGGGCAGCAGCGGTCCTCGCAGATGCAGGCGTCAGGTGCGTTTCATCTCAGGGCGCGCTCCGGACAGTTCGGTTCGTTCCGGCTGCAACGGATCGTTCTCATCGAGATCGCCGCCGCCCTGCTGCTCGCGGGGTGGCTGATCGGGCCGCTGGCACTGGTACCGGCGGGCGCTGTGGCGGTCCTCCTGGTCCTTTTCGCGGTCGTACGCCGCCGAGGGCGCCCGCTGCCCGATTGGCTCGGTACGGCACGCGCGTTGAAGGCCAGGCAGCGGCAGGCGGCGAGTACGCCGATACCGCCTGGCACGGAGCCGGGTCTGGCCCCCGCCGTCGAGTGCGACCCCAGTCTGCGGACGTACGCGTACGGCGGGCGGGAGCGGCGGCCGGTCGGGGTGATCGGGGACGGGACGTTCGTGACGGCCGTACTGCAGGTCGAGTCCGACGCGACCGCGTTGCGGGCCGAGCGGAGCCGGCGGCCGTTGCCGTTGGGCCTGGTGCGGGACGCGCTGGAGGTGGACGGGATCCGGCTGGAGTCGGCGCAGATCGTGCTGCACACGCAGCCCGCGCCCGCGCTGCATCTGCCTCAGCAGTCCGTGGCGGTCAGCAACTACGCGCCACTGCAGGCACAGACCGGGGCTCCCGCCGTGCGGATCACCTGGATCGCCCTCAAGCTCGACCCCGAACTGTGTCCGGAGGCCGTGGCCGCGCGCGGGGGCGGGCTCGTCGGGGCGCAGAAGTGCGTGGTGCGCATTGCGGATCACCTCGCCAGCCGGCTGACCGGGGCGGGATTCCGTACGACCGTGCTCAACGAGGAAGAGCTGACGTCCGCCATCGCCACCTCCGCCTGCGCCAACCCTCTGGTGACGGCCGAGGCCGGCCGAACCGAGCTGCCCGAGCGGCGCACGGAGGAGTCCGCACGCTCCTGGCGGTGCGACAACCGCCGGCACACCACGTACTGGGTGCGACGGTGGCCTCAACTGGGAGGCGGCGGCGGTCCCTCGCTGCACCAGTTCGTCGGGCTGCTGACGGCTGTTCCCGCGTTGGCCACGACCTTCAGCCTGACGCTCGGGCGCGGGGAACGGCAGGATGTCTCCCTGACCGGGCATCTGCGGGTGACCGGGCGCAGTGACTCCGAACTCGTCGTCGCGCGGCGGGCGCTGCAGCAGGCGGCCCGGGAGGCCGGGGCCGGACTCGCGCGGCTCGACCGTGAGCAACTGCCCGGCATGCTGGCCACTTTGCCGCTTGGAGGTACTCGGTGATGCCCGTGACCACCAACACCGGTACCTCGGGTACCTATGGAGCGGCGGGCGGGACGCTCGACACGTCCGGCGCCCAGGGCCCTTCGGCGGCCGACCGGTTCCGTACCCGGGTCAGGACCGGGTTCGGACTGATCGGGCCGCGGCACGGGCGACATGCGCTGACGGTGGAACAGCTCGACACGCTCGCGCTGCCCATCGGGGATGACGGGGTTGTCATCGGCGTGGACGCGGAAGGGCAGCCCGCCGTACTGGGGATCAACCGGCCCACCCCGTACGACGTCGTACTCATCGGCGGGCTCTGGACCGCTCAGGTGATGGCCCTGCGGGCGGCGGCGACGGGAGCGCACGTCGCCGTGGAGACCGGGCGGGCCCAGGTCTGGACGCAGCTGGTACGCGCCCTCGGAGACGGACAGTCCGGGATGACCTTGCACGACGTGGGACGGATTCCGCCACAGGGTGCGTCGGCGGGCAGTCCCGTGCTGGTCGTGCGGGACTGCGGGATGCGGCCTCCGAGGGGGCGGGTCATGTCCGGGCCCTGGCTGTCGGTGCTGACGCTGCTGCCGTATCTCAGTCCGGTAGCGCCTCGGCTTATGCGGCAGGCGCGGCTCGTCGGCGTGCAGCGCGTCTCGCCCGACGAAGCGGCCGAAATAGGACGGACCATGGGGTTGCCCGGGGCAGACGTCGACTCGCTGCCCACGCTCGCCGACGGCGTCACCCTGTGGTGCGCGGATCGCGACCGGCAGTACGTGATGACGCAGCCGACGGATGCCGAGACCGGATTGTTGGGTACACCACGCAGGATGGACTAACCGCCCGATTTTGCGGTTTTTTGGCGAATTGCGCACTTCGGAGTTCAACAACACCCGTACTTGTTTTCACCTTTGACCGTTTTGTGCACCGTTTCGAGAGACGGGTGTGCCACTTCTGGGCAGGGTGTGACGTAGTGGGCGGGACCGGAGGGGTGGGCGGGCCTGCCGTGGGGGTGGTTGTGGTGATTAGGCTGGGGTGGGCGCGGTAGCAGAACCCGTGGACGGGACCGCCGCGCACAGGGGGAGCCGGGGCGAGTCGGAATGCCTCGGACGACGAGAACGGTCGCCCCAGCTGAATATGAGGGTGCTTGACCACATCAGGAGGAATTGTGAACAGCGATCGGAACGGGATCCGCGGGGGCTGGGCCACACCCGGCGATGACCAGTCCGACGCGGAGTCCGCCGTCGAGACGACGGGCGAGTTCACCATCGACTACGCCCCTCCCGCCTGGTACACGCAGAACGCGTCGGGCGGTTCGGATGCAGCTCCCTCGGCCGTGGACGAGGAGGATTCGGACGCGGACGCGGAGGGCGACACGGACGTCGCGGACCCGACGGGCAAGGCGGAGGAGACGGGGGGCACGGGGGTGCCAGAAGCTCCCGTGGCTCCCGCCCCTTCTTTTGCTCCTGGGGCTCCGTTCACTCCCCTGGCTCCCCCGGCTCCCCCGGCTTCGTCTCCGCCCGCGGCTCCCGTCACTCCTGCTGGTAGCCCGGTCGCCGTTCCCGGGCTGCCCGTGGGCAGTGGGTTCGAGCCTCAGGGGCCGGTTCCCGAGGTGTCGACCTCTGAGGCGTCGACCTCTGAGGCGCCGTCCGCCAACACCGGAAGCCCCGTCGCTCTGCCCAACCTGCCGAACTTCCAGGGGCAGGGGCAGGTGCAGGGGCAGTGGGCTCCGCCGCCCGCCGTACCTCCGGCTTCCTTGGCCGACGCTCCTCGCCCCGCGGAGGCATCCGATGAGGCCGAGGGTGACAGCGGGGACATCGAGAGTGGCGCCACGATGCGGATTTCCGCCGGCGCCGTGAAGCGGGAGGTCCGGGAGGTCGCGGAGCGGGCCGAAGCCGAGCCCCAGCCTGAGCCCGCCGGTCCCGCCGGTCCCGCCGAGGAAACGGTCTCGGACGAGGCACCCGCCTCCGACGACGTCTCGGCCCCCGCCCACGTCGAGGAAGGCGTCGACGCGGAGGTCGTCCAGGTCGCGTTCGGGCACCAGTCCGAAGACAACGACCACGTGGACGACGGAGCCGAGGAAACCGAGGCGGCGGGGGAGGGCGAAGAGACGTCCCCGGCGGTCGCGCCCGCGCTGTCCGTCGCGGCCGACGATGACAGGGACACGGACAGGGACGGGGGCGAGAACGAAGCCGAGGGCAGGGGCGAGGACGAGAAGGACCGAGACACGGGCGGCGTCGCGGAAACGTTCGCGGATGTCGTCGAGCCACAGCCGGTTGACGCCCCCGCACAGAACTCCGACAATCTCGGCGATTTCGTGCCCGTGACGGGCCCCGGGTCGCAGGACGCGCTCTCGGAGGGCGAGGCGGGCAAGGTCGGCGAGGTCGGCGAGGTCGGCGAAATCCAGCCCCGCGACGCGGGGCTCCATGACGTCGCCCCGGAGCCCGCCGCGGGCGGGGCCGACGCCGTGCGGGACACGCCTCCCGCGTGGACTCCGCCGCCGCTGTCTCAGGGCGGACCGCCTCAGGGCGGACTGCCTCCGCTGCCGCCGTCGTACCAGCCTGCCGCCCCCGCCTCGGCCGGGCAGTGGCCCACGACGGCGGAGGACGAGGGCGGGCAGCCGCAGACGGAGACCCCGGCACAGCCGTCCGTGCCGCCGCAGGGGCAGCCGTTCCAGCCGCAGGCGCCGCAGCCCTCCCCGCCGGCCTGGCCCGCCACCCCCGGTACGCCTGGCGCGCCCGCGCCCGCCGCCGGCGCTCCGGCATCTCCTGGGCAGCCGGGCGGTTACGGGTTCCCACAGTTCAGCGCTCCGGGTGCGGCGTCGGGCCCGCAGGACAGCGTCCCCGGTACGACCCCGCCGGCGCAGGCGACCCCCGGGTTCCCGCAGCAGCAGTCGCCGCAGCAGCCCGGATCCTCGACCGTGCCTCCGGCTCAGGCCCCGGTACCGGGCCCCGCGTCGGTTCCGAACCCGGCCCCTCCGGGCGGTTACGGCTTTCCGCAGTCCGGGCCCGCCGCCGCGCAGCCCCCGGCACAGCCCGCCCCGGCCCCGCAAGCTGGGGCTCAGCCTGCCCCGGCGGCTCCGATGGTGCCCCCGCAGGCTCCCGCGCAGGCGCCCGGTTACGGCTTCCCGCAGCCGGGAGCTCCAGCACAGAGCGTGCCCAACGCGCCTGTCCAGCAAGCGGGTTACGGCTTCCCCCAGTCCACCCCCGCTCCGAACACGCCTGACGCGCCCGCCCCCGGCCCTCAGCCCGGTTACGGATTCCCGCAGCCGGGCGTGCCCAATCCGCCCGCGCAGCCCGGGGGTTACGGATTCCCGCAGCCGCCGGCCGCTCAGGCACCGCAGGCGCCCCCCTCCCAGCCCGCTGCTCCGCAGGCCCAGGCACCGGCCCCACAGGCACCTGCCCCTCAGGCCCCGGCTCCCCAGCCGCCCACCACGCAGCCGTTCCCCCAACAGGGGCAGCACTACCAGCAGCCTCAGCAGCCCATGCCTCCGCAGGCACAGGCACCACAGCAGGCGCAGCCGCACCAGGGCCAGCAGCCTCAGCCGGAACAGCAGGCGCCCGTCGACCCCCGTACCGGTACCGCCTGGCCGCAGCCCGTGCAGCACGATCAGCGGCAGCCCACCAACCCGGGGGCGCCGCTCGGTTACACGGCGGCCGTGGAGCTGTCGTCGGACCGACTGCTCAACAACAAGAAGCAGAAGGCGAAGAGCGGCCGGCCCGCCGCCGGGTCCTCCCGGTTCAAGATCGGAGGGAAGAAGGAGGAGGCCGAGCGGCAGCGCAAGCTCGATCTGATCCGTACTCCGGTGCTGTCGTGCTACCGGATCGCCGTCATCAGCCTCAAGGGCGGCGTGGGCAAGACGACCACGACCACCGCTCTCGGCTCCACGCTCGCCACCGAGCGGCAGGACAAGATCCTCGCCATCGACGCCAACCCGGACGCCGGTACGCTCGGCCGCCGCGTGCGCCGCGAGACCGGGGCCACCATCCGTGACCTCGTACAGGCGATCCCGTACCTCAACTCCTACATGGACATCCGGCGGTTCACCTCGCAGGCGGCGTCCGGGCTGGAGATCATCGCCAACGACGTCGACCCGGCCGTGTCGACGACGTTCAACGACGAGGACTACCGGCGCGCGATCGACGTGCTCGGCAAGCAGTACCCGATCATCCTCACGGACTCCGGTACGGGCCTGCTGTACAGCGCCATGCGCGGCGTACTCGATCTCGCCGACCAGCTCATCATCATCTCGACGCCGTCCGTCGACGGTGCCAGCAGCGCCAGTACGACGCTGGACTGGCTCTCGGCCCACGGTTACGCGGATCTGGTGTCGCGGTCCCTCACCGTCATCTCCGGGGTGCGCGAGACCGGGAAGATGATCAAGGTGGATGACATCGTCAGTCACTTCGAGACGCGCTGCCGAGGCGTGATCGTCGTGCCGTTCGACGAGCATCTGTCGGCGGGTGCCGAGGTCGATCTCGACATGATGCGACCGAAGGTGCGCGAGGCGTACTTCAACCTCTCGGCGCTGGTCGCGGAGGACATCGCGCGCCATCAGCAGTCGCAGGGCCTGTGGACGTCGGACGGCAACCCGCCGCCGGTCGCCGCCCCGCCGATGCCCGGCCAAGCCGCTCCGGGTCAGCCCGTTCCCGGTCAGCCGTACCCGGGCCAGCCGGTGCCGGGTCAGTATCCCGGACAGTTCCCCCAACAGGGCCAGCCCGCACAACCGGCTCAGCCCTACCAGCAGCCTCAGCCTCAGCCCCAGCAGCCCGGTCAGCCGTACCCGCAACACGGAGCCCCGCCTCAGCAGCCTGGCGGCTACGCGCCGCCGCCTCAGCAGCATCACCCCGGGCACCCGAGGCACCCCGGGCAGCGGAGCCAGCCGGACCACCCGGGCGCAGCTCCCCAGGGCTGGCAGCCCCAGCCGGGGCAGCAGCCCGTCCAGGGTCAGCCCGGCCAGCCCCAGCCAGGCGCACCCTTCCAGCAGCCTCCGGCCGCGCCCGCGCCAGGCCAGCCCTTCAACCCCAACGCGCCCGCACCCGCACCGGGGCAGCAGTTCCAGCCGGGCGCGCCCTATCAGCCCCCGCAAGAGGGCCAGGGCGGCCCGGACTCTCAGGGACAGGCCCCTCCGCCCCCGCCGCCCCACCAGTAACCGACTGCGCGAACCGCCCGCACGCCTAACCCGTACGGCCGAATTATCGGCCCTCGATCCATCCCAAGGGCCCGCCCCGTACACCCACGGCGCGGGCCCTCGGCATGTCCCGGGACGCACTCGCGCGACCGGCGTCAAAACACCGCCGCACCAGCCCCGTTCCGCGCCGCCAGCCCCCGACCAGGCTCCCTTCACCGGTCTGGACCAATAACCATGAAATCTGGGTCAACTTGTTATTTCCGCAGGCCACACGGGGTTCACGGGCCGTTGACGCATGGCGACCAGCGCTGATAGACACTCACATCAACCCGGCCGCGGTCACCGGATCAAGCAGTGCAACAGCCCATCTCCGTGCGAGTGATGACGTGAGGTCAGCGAGCCATGGACACACACGACCAGTACGGCACGAGGGGCACCGTCCTCCGTCTTCTCGCGGTCGCCGGCGCCGCCGCGCTCACCCTCACGGTCGGTCTGGTGACCCCGCTCAACCCGGCGCCCCAGCGTGCCGAGGCGAAGGACGGCAAACAGGTCCTCACGGTCGCGGTGGCGCAGAGCGTCGACTCGCTGAGCCCGTTCCTGGCGGCGCGGCTGGTCAGTACGAGCATTCACCGGCTGACGTACGAGTACCTGACCAACTACGACCCGAAGGACAACCACGCGGTCCCGGGTCTGGCCACCAAGTGGGAGCCCTCCCCCGACAAGCTCACCTGGACCTACACGATCCGCGACAACTCGAAGTGGTCGGACGGGAAGCAGGCCACCGCCGAGGACGCGGCGTGGACGTTCAACACGATGATGTCCGACGAGGGCGCGGCCACCGCGAACGGCAGCTTCGTCTCGAACTTCGAGAAGGTCACCGCGCCGAGCCCCACCAAGCTGGTCATCGAGCTGAAGAAGCCGCAGGCCACCATGGCCGCGCTGGACGTGCCGATCGTGCCGAAGCACGTCTGGGAGAAGGTCGACGACTTCTCGAAGTTCAACAACGACAAGAACTTTCCCGTGGTCGGCAACGGCCCGTTCATCCTCACGGGTTACAAGGCCGACAGCTACGTACGGCTGAAGCCCAACAAGTCGTTCTGGCGTGGGGCTCCGAAGTTCGAGGAGCTGGTCTTCAAGTACTACAAGGACGGTGACGCGGCGGTCGCGGCCCTCCAGAAGGGTGAGGTGTCGTTCGTCTCCGGCCTGACACCCGCGCAGGCCGCGGCACTGAAGAGCCAGCAGAACGTCACCGTCAACGACGCGCCCGGCCGCCGCTTCTACGCGCTCGCCACCAACCCGGGCGCGCGGGCGAAGAACGGCAAGAAGTTCGGTGACGGACACGAGTCCCTGAAGAACCAGAAGGTCCGCCGGGCGCTGTTCACGGCCGTGGACCGCGAGACCATCGTCGACAAGGTCTTCCAGGGGCACGCGGAAGAAGGCGAGGGCTATCTCCCGCCGCGCTTCTCCCCTTACTTCTGGAAACCGGCGGACGGCCAGAAGATCTCGTACGACCCTGCCAGGGCGGCGCAACTCCTCGACGAGGCCGGTTACGAGAAGAACGGCGACGGCAAGCGCGTCGGGAAGAAGGGCAAGCCGATCACCTATCGCGTTCTCTGCCACGCCACGGATCCCCAGGACAAGGCGGTCGGGAAGTACCTGCGGGAGTGGTGGGGCAAGCTCGGCATCGGGGTCTCCCTCGACTGCCGGGACAACGTGAGCGACCCCTGGCTCGCGGGCGAGTACGACCTCGCCTTCGACGGCTGGTCCGTCAACCCCGATCCCGACTTCGTCCTCTCCATCCACACCTGTGCGGCCCTCCCGGCGACGCCCAAGGACATCGGCGCGACCGACAACTTCATCTGCGACAAGAAGTTCGACGAACTGTACGGTCGGCAGCTCGCCGAGTACGACGCCACCAAGAGGGCGGAAATCGTCAAGCAGATGGAGTCGCGGCTGTACGACACCGGGTACATGAACGTCATGGCGTACCCGAACGCGGTCGAGGCCTACCGCACGGACCAGATCGCGTCGATCACGAAGATGCCCGAAGCCGCGGGCAACATCTACGGCCAGGACGGCTACTGGAGCTGGTGGTCGGCGACTCCGGCCGCCGCCAGCGAGTCCTCCGACGAGTCGAGCCAGACAGGCGTCATCATCGGCATCGTCGCGGGCGTCGTGGTCCTCGCGGGCCTCGGGGTGTTCTTCGCGATGCGCCGCCGCTCCACCGCCGAGGACCGCGAATAGGCGGACCGGCGGACCGGCGGACCGGCGGACATACAGAAATGCAGAAATGCGGGACAGCCGCATAGCCGAGAGTGGCCGAGTAGTGAGAGCCGTTCATGACCGCTGAAGCGACACCCTCGCTGGCCGGGAAGACCGGAGGCGGGAAGACCGGAGGTCCGGCCGGGGCCGGGCCGTCGGCGGCCCGCGGACCACGGGTACGCGGCACCGCGTACCCCCGGTACGTAGCCGGCAAGCTGGGCGGCGCGGCCGTCTCCCTGCTCGCCGTCCTGGTCACCAGCTTCTTCCTCTTCCGGCTGATCCCCGGCGACCCGGTGAAGTTCATGACGGGCGGGCGGCAGGTGTCGGCCGATCAACTTGCCTCGTATCGGCGGGAGTTCGGTCTCGATCTGCCGATGTGGCACCAGTTCACGGACTACTGCGGCAAGGCGCTCACCGGTGATCTCGGCACCTCCTACCAGTTCCGGGCGCCGGTCATGGACAAGATCAGCGAGGCTCTGCCGAACACGCTGCTGCTCACGGCCACGTCGTTCGTGCTCTACACGGCGATCGGTGTCTTCCTCGGCACCCGGGCCGCCTGGCGCAACGGCGGCCTCGGTGACCGCCTGAACACCGGTCTGGCGCTGATCCTCTACTCGATCCCGTCGTTCTGGCTGGGACTGCTGCTGATCATCGTCTTCTCGGTCGGGGTCGGGCCGATCCCGGGCCTCTTCCCAACGGGCGGCATGGAGTCCGGCGGCGAGGAGGGTTTCGCGTACGTCCTCGACGTCGCCCATCACCTCGTCCTACCCGTCGTGACGCTGGTGGCGGTCGAGTACGGGCAGACGCTGCTGGTCACCCGCTCAGCGCTGCTCGACGAGATGGGCAGCGACTATCTGACGACCGCGCGGGCCAAGGGACTGCGGGACGATCTCGTACGCCGTCGCCACGCGGTGCCGAACGCGCTGCTGCCGACGATGACGCTGGTCTTCATCAACCTCGGCCGGACCGTCGCGGGCGTGATCCTCATCGAGACGGTGTTCTCCTGGCCCGGTCTCGGCGGGCTCTTCTACCAGGCGCTGAGCGTGCCCGATCTGCCGCTGGTGCAGGGGCTGTTCTTCGTCTTCGCCGCGGCGGTGATCGTGATGAACACGCTCGCCGATCTGATCTATCCGCTGCTCGATCCCAGGGTGGGCCGATGACGACGACGGACCCGGACGAGCCGATGACGACGTCCGAACCGAATCCCCCGACCGCTCCCGCGGCCGCGAAGGCCGGCCCCCGCTCCCTCGCCCGGCAGCGCCGCCGCGCTTCCGCCGCCCGCTTCTGGGTCCGGTACCGCGCCCACCGCTCCGGTCTCCTCGGGCTGGCCGCGCTCGCGCTCTTCGCCCTGATCGCGCTCACCGCACCGCTGACCGTCGGCTCCGACGTACAGAGTGTGACGAACGCACCGGGGCGACCCATGGAGAGCCCGAGCCTCGACTTCCCGCTGGGCACGGACCAGTTCGGGCGCAGTCTGCTCGGCCTTGTGGTGTGGGGGTCGCGGGTCTCGCTGCTCGTGGGCCTGCTCGCGGCCGTCCTCTCGGTCGCGATCGGCGCACTCATCGGCATCACCGCCGGCCACTTCCGCGGCTGGTTCGCGACGGTGATGATGCGGGTCACGGACTGGTTCCTGGTCATGCCGACGCTGGTCCTCGCGATCGCGCTCGCGACCGTGCTGTCCCGGTCGCTGGGCACGATCATCCTGGCGATCGGTGTCACGACGTGGCCGACGACGGCACGGCTGGTGCGTGCGCAGACCCTCGCCGTGGAGTCACGGCCGTACATCGAACGCGCGAAGGCGCTGGGCGGCGGCCACTGGCACGTCATGTCCCGGCATGTGCTGCCCAATGTCATGCCGCTGGTGCTGGCGCAGACGACCCTGATCATCTCCGCCGCGATCCTCGCCGAGGCGACGCTCGCCTTCCTCGGCCTCGGCGACCCGACGGTCGTCTCCTGGGGTGGTCTGCTCCAGGACGCGCGCGAGGCGGGCGCGGTGAGCGCCGGGAAGTGGTGGTACCTCGTGCCTCCCGGTATCGCGATCGCCGTGGTGGCCCTCGCCTTCACCCTGTGCGGCCGTGCCGTCGAGTCCGTCCTCAATCCCAAGCTGGGAGTGACCCGTTGAGCGCGCCGACCGCAGAGCATCCGCCTACCGCCGAGCACCTGCTGGACGTACGGAACCTCGAAGTGACGTACGCCGGCGGGGTGGCCGCCGTGCGCGGCGTGAACCTCACTGTGGACGCCGGTCAGAAGGTCGGCATCGCCGGCGAGTCGGGCTGCGGAAAGTCCACGCTGGCGCTCGCGCTGCTGCGGCTGCTGCCGGCGGGGGCCCGCGTGAGCGGGGAGATCCTCCTCGACGGCGAGGACGTACTGGCCATGAAGTGGGGGCGGGTACGGGCGGTCCGCTGGGCCGGTGCCTCGATCGTCTTCCAGGGCGCGATGCACTCACTCAACGCCGTGCACCGCGTCGGGGACCAGATCGCCGAGCCGATCCTGCTGCACCGGAAGGCCGGGGCGGCGGGGGCGCGCAGGCGGACCGGCGAACTCCTGGAGCAGGTGGGTCTGCCGGCTGCGCGTGCGTCCGCGTATCCGCACGAGTTGTCCGGCGGTCAGCGTCAGCGCGTGATGATCGCCATGGCCCTGGCCTGTGATCCCCGCCTGGTCATCGCCGACGAGCCGACCACCGCGCTCGACGTGATGATCCAGGCACAGATCCTGCGGCTCATCCAGCAGCTCGTCTCCGAACAGGAACTGGGCCTCGTCATGATCAGCCACGACCTGGCGGTCCTGTCCGACACCTGCGACCGGCTCGCGGTGATGTACGCGGGGCGGGTGGTCGAGGAGGGGCCCGCCCGGCAGGTGTACGAGGACGCCCGGCACCCCTACGGGCAGGCGCTGTCGGCGGCCTTCCCGCGGATCGGGGACGCCGGGTCCCGGTTCGCTCCGCGCGGGCTGCCCGGAGATCCGCCCGATCCGTCCGCGCTGCCGTCCGGCTGCGCCTTCCACCCGCGGTGCGCGGTGGCGCTCGACTCGTGCGCCACGGAGGACCAGGCGCTGCGGGCGGCCGCCCCGAACCGCCGGGCGGCCTGCGTGCACGTGGACGCGGGTCGAGTGGATCCTGCCGGACCGGCACGACCGGCAGGACCGGCCGAGCTTGCGGGTCATGTGGATCCTGCCGGTCCCGTGCCTGCGGGACCTGGCGGGCCGGCGGATCCTGCCGGGTCCGCCGGACCCTTGGCGGAAGACGCGAGGAGCACTCCATGACGACAGCCGAGACGGTTTCCTCGGTGTCCCCGGCTTCCTCCTCCGCTCCGCTGTTGAGCGCCGAGGGCCTCCAGGTCTCCTTTCCCGCCCGGCGCGGGGACGCCGCCCGGGCTCGTGCCGTGGACGGTGTGGACCTCGACATCCGGCCCGGCGAGATCGTCGCGCTGGTCGGCGAGTCGGGCTGCGGCAAGACGACCCTGGCGCGCTCGCTCCTCGGTCTCGTCCCGCCGACGGCGGGCCGGGTCACCTTCGCGGGCCGGCCGCTCGACTACTCCTCACGCGCCCTCAAGGCGTACCGCAAGCGTGTCCAGCTGGTACTCCAGGACCCGAGCGGCTCGCTCAACCCCCGGCACACGGTGTACGACGCGGTGGCGGAGGGGCTACGCATCCACGCGTACGCGGGCGACGAGCGCGAGGCGGTGTCGACAGCCCTCTCGCGGGCCGGACTCCGACCACCCGAGCGGTTCTTCCTGCGCTATCCGCACGAGCTCTCCGGCGGTCAGCGCCAGCGTGTCGTCATCGCGGGCGCGCTCGTCCTGGAGCCCGAACTCATCGTCGCGGACGAGCCGGTGGCCTCGCTGGACGCGTCGGTACGCGGCGAGATCCTGGCCCTGCTGCTGCGGCTCCGCTCCGAACTCGGCCTGTCCGCCCTGGTGGTGACCCACGACCTGGGGCTCGCGTGGAACATCGCGGACCGGGTCGCGGTGATGTACCTGGGCCGGATCATCGAGACGGGGCGGTGGAGGACGTGCTGAGCGCCCCTCAACACCCTTACACACAGGCCTTGTTGTCAGTCCTGCCCGAGGCCCCCGGTGATCCGGTCCTGCTGACCGGCGAGCCTCCGGACCCTTCCCGCATCTCGCCGGGCTGCCGCTTCCACGCGCGCTGCCAGATCCTGGCGGACGGCGAGGCCGAACGCGCCGGAGTCGCGGACGCGTGCCGAGGGGAGGACCTGCCTGTACTGGACGGCGGCGGCGGTTCCCAGGTCGCATGCCACTGGGCCCGGGCCAAGGCCGAGAAGGCCGAGGCGTCAGCCGCGCCCCGCTAGGAGCGCCCCATCAAGGGCGCCCTGCCAGGGGTGCCCTGTCAGGGGCGCGGGGAACTGAGCGACCAGCCCCCCACGGACCCACAGCCGAACACACCACAGGCCGCTCACCACCGGCCGCTCACCCCGGAAAGCTCACCCCAGGCGGCTCACCGCAGGCACCTAACCGTGTTGCCCACCGTCGTACGCCTCGATGAGCTCCGTAGAGCGCTTGACGTCGTCCGAGATCGCCTCCAGCAGCGCCTCGATGGAGTCGAACTTCGCCTGCCCACGCACAAAGGCGAGGAAGTCGACGGCCACATGCAGACCGTACAGATCGAGGCCCACGCGATCGATGGCGTACGCCTCGACCGTGCGCTCGGTCCCGTCGAACTGCGGGTTCGTGCCGACGGAGATCGCGGCGGGCATCGCCTCGCCCTGCGTGTGCAGCCAACCCGCGTAGACGCCGTCGGCGGGGATCGCGGTGTGCGGGAGCGTCTCGACGTTGGCGGTGGGGAAACCGAGTTCGCGGCCGCGCTGGGCGCCACGGACGACGACGCCCTCGACGCGGTGCGGGCGGCCCAGGATCTCCCGGGCCCCTTCGACCTCTCCCTCGACAACCAGCCGCCGGGTGAGAGTCGAGGAGAAGGGCTCGCCGCCGCCGGCCTCGCCGGTCACGTAGAGGTCCACCACGTCGACCTCGAAGTCGTACGTCTTGCCCTGCTCGGTGAGGAAGGCGACGTTGCCGGCGGCCTTGTGGCCGAAGCGGAAGTTGGGACCCTCGACGACGGTCTTGGCGTGCAGCTTGTCGACGAGGACCTTCACCACGAATTCGGCGGGCGACAGCTTCGAGAACTCGGTCGTGAAGGGCAGGATGAGCAGCGCGTCCACGCCCAGTTCGGCCATCAGCTCGGCACGGCGGTGGTGCGGGGCGAGCAGGGGCGGGTGGCTGCCGGGGCGGACGACCTCGCTCGGGTGCGGGTCGAACGTGACGACGACGGATGGAACACCCAGCCCACGTGCCCGTTCCACCGCATGGCTGATGATCAGCTGGTGCCCGCGGTGGACGCCGTCGTACGAGCCGATGGTGACGACGCTGCGCCCCCAGTCCTGGGGGATGTCCGCCAAGCCACGCCAGCGCTGCACTGTGACCGCTCCTCGTCGAACCTGTGTCCGTGTCTGCCTCATACGCAGCTCTAAGGGTGCCATGCCGCGTCCTCTCGGCCCGCATCGGCATGGACCCTGTGACCGGCGGCACGTGACGGCGGCGGGAACCACGGGGTCACACCGGGACCCGCGCCCCCGCGAGGTTCTCGATCGTGCGGCCCGCACCGGGTCCCACCACAGCGTTCCAGTCTTCGGGCATGGCAATCAGCCACCGAGTGACGAGCGCGGCGAAGCCGGGGACCCGGCGGCCGAGATCGACGAGGGCACGGTCGCAACGGGTGGCGCCGTCCGGGGTGCGCACGAGCCTGGACGCCGCTCCACGACATCGCCAACGAGGGCGGCGACGCGGCGGGCCAGCGCCGGTGTCGTGACCTCGGCGAGCGCGCACAGCACCTTGCCGTCGTCCGATTCCCGCAGACGGTCGTGGAACGCGGCGAGCACCGGCTCCGGGTGCGTCGCCAGCGCGGCGCCGAGCGCGCTCGCGGGCAGCCGCGGGTCGGCGGCCCTGAACCTGGCCAGGGCCTGCGGCAGATGGCGGTCCCGCGTGTGCGGATCAAGGACCAGAACTGCCAGGGCACTCCCGTGCAGTGTGCAGTCGCCGGGCCTGGCGAGCAGGGCGAGTGCGGCGCGGCGCAGCAGTTCCCGGTCGGCCTGGGTGCGTACGTGCGGAACGGCCCGCAGCCCGTATGCCGCCGCCATCGTCCGCCGGGCCGGGCGCTCGTCGTGCGCCCAGCGGTCGACCGCGCAGCAGAGCGCGGCGGGCTCCTCCTCCGCGAGAACGTCCAGCAGCTCGTCCGCGCGGGCGTGTCCGCTGTCGGCCAGCGCCTCGGTGAGGTCGTCCGGGGCGCGGTGCCGGTGGGTGTGCAGAAGGACCTGGGCGGCGGTCGCGACGGTGGCGTCGGGGGTCGCGGGCAGCGGGCGGTCGTCGTCGAACCAGTGGGTGAGGTTCGGCTGCACGCCGGCCGGGTCGGCGACCAGGAGCTCGGACACGGCGTCCAGGTAGCGCGGTTCGGTGGCGGGCGGCGCCTCGTCCGCCACGACGAGACGCCGCAGCAGATCGAAGCGGTGGGCCTGCGGCAGGGGCAGCGCACGCCAGAAACCGGGCCCGAACTCCCGCGGCACGAACCGCCCTTCGGCTCGCCACGTCACCACACGCTCGGCGAGGTGCCGCAGCACCCCGAGATACGGGGTCGCGTCAAGCACCCGGAGCAGCACGCCACTGAGGAGCCGGGTGGCCCACCAGGCCCCGGCTTCGACCCCGGCGTCGGCGTCGGCGTTGGCATCGGCATCGGCATCGGTCCTGGTATCGCCATCACCTCTGACTCCAGACCCGGCCCCGACCCCTGCACCGGCACCGGCACCGGCACCGGCACCGGCACCGGCACCGGCGACGAACCCGTCGACCGCGTGGAGCAGTTCGCGCAGGCGGAGGGTGAGTTGGTCGCCCCCTTGTTGACGCGGCAGGAGAAGCAGGGCCCGCAGTACGGAGCCGACGCGGTGGCGGGGGACGATGAGCTGGCCGGGCCCATCCGGGCGCTCGGGGCCATGCTGGTGCGTCAGTGCCCCGAGTGCCGTGTCCAGGTCGAGGTGCATTCCCTGGATCCAGTCGGCGAACTCCTCGTGGGCGAAGCGATAGCCGTCCCCGGCCGGCACGAGCAGGCCCTCGGTGAGCACGGCGGAGGCCCACCCGGAACAGCCGCCCAGCCGCCGGTCGGGCACCGGACCCCACGGGAACAGGGTTTCGAACGCCGCACGGTCCAGCTCCCCCTCCCCCGGGCCCAGACAACGTCTCGCCGCCACGTGCACCTGCCCGGAAACCCTGGCCGCGAGGCGACGCACCGCCCTGCCACGCAGCCCGTTCGCCGCCGCGAGCCGGACGGCCACTCGCAGGCACATCAGATCGAGGTACGCGGCGAAGACCTCGTCCCGCTCCACCTTCCCGGGCGGGGCGGCGGACAGCGCGGCCCGCACCTCCGACAGAAGCCGCAACGTCAGAGGGTGCCGCGCGTCGGCCCCGCCCAGGGCTTTCTCCGGGATGCCGTACCGGTCCCGGGCCTCGCGCGCCTCGTCCTCCTCCAGATCCCCGAGGCGTACGCAGGCGGGAAACCCACCGGGCGCCTCGCTCTCGCCCCCGCCCCCGGCCTCGCCCCACCGCGGCCCGTACAGCAGTTCCCGCGGAAACTCCGCCCCCGCCCGCTCCCAGTACTCGTCCCGGCAGGCCACGACGAGGCGTACTCCGTGCTCCCGCAGCCAGTCGGCGGTACCGGCGGCCCACTTGGGCAGGCGGTGGGCGAGGCCCGGCGGCATTTCCTCAGGGCTGTCGAGGAGGAGCAGGAGGGGCCTCCCGGCCTCCCCGGCGAGGCGGGCCAGCCGCTCGGGACCGATGTCTCCCAGCGCGCCAGGCGCAGGTACCGGCGCAGACGCAGGTACAGATACAGACGAAGGCGCTGCCGCCACGATCCGCCCCGCCCGTTCCAGCGCCCGCCGGGCCGCGTCGGCCACCGACGCGTCGGTGGCCAGCAGATCGGCTCCGCGCAACCACAGGGTCGGAGCCGGTTCCGCGCCTTGGTTACGCCGGGCGGCCAGGGCCGCGAGTTCCGTCGTACGGCCGCTTCCCGGGGCGCCGACGAGCCCGAGGACGCCATACGGGCCTTCGGTGAAAGCGGTGAACTCCCGTACCACCGCGGATCGTTCGACAGGAGGGGCCCCACCGGAGCCCGGCGGTGTCGCGACGGTGCCCGTCAGTTCCAGCACGCCCGCCAGATTGAGGTCGTCCCCGTACCCGGGCACGGTCGCGGCATTGCGGACCAGCAGTTCGGCGAGCGGACAGCCGGGAGCCGTGGGGCTCGCGGACAGCGGCACGGCCAAGCCCCCGACCTGTCGGCCGGAGTGAAGTGCCGTGCCCAGGACGGCGATCACCGCACCGGTGGCCGCGTCGATCACCGGTCCCCCGGCAGCCCCGCCCCCGAGCCGCAGCGCGTCGCTGCCGGCCGTACCGATCGCCAGTTCCACTGCGGCGTCGAGGAGATGGAAGCGGTCGGTCGCCGTGTACGTCACCACGGACGAGCCCAGTACGCGGGCTTCCCGCCAGCCGCCCGCCGCGATCCGGACGTACGTGCCGGTCTCCACGGAGTCCCGGACGGTGATCGGAAGTGGGTCGAGCCCGGGACCGAGACCGTCACAGTGGACGAGGGCGAGGCCGAGGGCCGGCAGAACGGTGACCGAGTCCGCCGTGACCAGGCAGGTACGGTCCCCGGTGGACGCGTACAGGACGAGGTGGGAGAGGCCGTCCACCGCCTCGTGGCTGGTGACGACCGTGCCGAGGTGATCCGCGACGAAACCGGTACCGCGCGGCCGCCCGGCCGGATCATGGAGCCGCACCAGGGCCCGGTCCGGCGTCTCCCCGCCCCGGACCCGCGCTTCCCCGCCCCTATACCGCGCCTCCCCGACCGGACCCGGTGCCTCCCCGCCGCGGACCCGCGCTTCCGCGACCGGACCCGGCGTCTCCCGGGCATCGGGCGGCGTCTGATGACGGCCCCCGGCCCGCGGGCCCTGTACCGCCATGCTCGAACCTCCCCGCCGCGCGCGCCGTACCGTGCTTTCGGCGCTTCGATTTCCGACGGTATGGGCGAGGTGATCGGACGCGACAGATCCCGAGCCGAACAAGCCCCCTTCCACTCCCCCGGTTCACTCCGAGCGCCTGCCCGGACGGGTGAATACACGAGGGTGGATGGATACACCCTTGGGTGGGGGAACCGAGGGGGACGGTGGAGCGGCGCACACAGGCGACCGGCGTGAACGCCGCTCCACCGCGGACGGTCAGCCGAAGACCGCGAGGCTCTTGGCCTTGCCCTTCTGCTCCTCCACCAGCGCCAGGAACCGTCCCTCGGGATCGAACACCCCGACGGCTCCGGCCCCGGTGTACTCCTCGGGCATCTCCAGCCGCACGCCGTTCGTCAGCAGCTGCGCGCGCTTCGTGTCCACGTTCCAGCGGGGGAACGCGGTCGTGGCGGCCTCCGCCACCGGCATCACGGTCAGCTCCTCCTGGAGCTGGTCGAGGGTGCGGGCGGAGTCGAGCTTGTACGGGCCCACGCGGGTGCGTCGCAGCGCCGTCAGATGACCGCCGACACCGAGGTCGGCGCCCAGGTCACGGGCGAGCGCACGGATGTACGTACCGGACGAGCACACCACCGAGACGATCAGGTCCAGCACGGGCGTACCGTCCTCGGCGACCGCGTCCCGGACGTCGTACACGGCGAACGACGCGATCCGCACCGGCCGGGCCGGGATCTCGAAGTCCTCGCCCTCGCGCGCCCGCTTGTACGAGCGCACGCCGTTGATCTTGATGGCGCTGACCTTGGACGGCACCTGCATGATGTCGCCGCTGAGCTTGGCGATCCCGGCGTCGACGGCGTCCCTGGTCACCTTGGAGGCGTCGGCCGACGAGGTGAGGTCGCCCTCGGCGTCGTCCGTCAGAGTGTTCTGCCCGAGCCGGATGGTGCCCAGGTACTCCTTCTCGGTCAGTGCGAGATGACCGAGGAGCTTGGTCGCCTTCTCGACGCCGAGGACGAGCACGCCCGTCGCCATGGGGTCGAGGGTGCCCGCGTGTCCGACGCGGCGGGTCTTGGCGATCCCGCGCATCTTGGCGACCACGTCGTGCGAAGTGAAGCCCGACGGCTTGTCGACAATGACAAGGCCGTCGGGCGTCTTCTGCTTCTGCGTCATTTAGCGGCGTCGCCGTCCGTATCGTCACCGTCGGTCTCATCGCCGTCGGTCTCATCGCCGTCGGTGTCGTCGTCCTCGGGCTTCTTGTACGGGTCGGCCTCACCGGCGAAGGCGGCGCCGGCCGAGACCTCGCGGACCTTGGCGTCCGAGGCCCGTGCCTTGTCGAGCAGGTCCTCGATGGTCTTGGCGGTGTCCGGCAGGGCATCCGCCACGAAGGCGAGCGTCGGGGTGAACTTCACGCCCGCGGCCGCGCCGACCGCCGAGCGGAGTACGCCCTTGGCGCTCTCCAGGCCCGCGGCGGCTTCCGCGCGCTGTTCGTCGTCCCCGTACACCGTGTAGAAGACGGTCGCCTCCCGGAGGTCCCCGGTGACCCGGGTGTCCGTGATGGTCACATGCGAACCGAGCCGCGGGTCCTTGATCCCACGCTGCAGCTTCTTGGCAACCACCTCTTGGATGAGGTCCGCCAGCCTCTTCGCCCGCGCGTTGTCGGCCACTGGTCCGTCTCCCTCTTATCTGCTGATCCGTGTACGGCCGATCCACGTCGCCGCACGCTCATTCGTCGTCTTCTCCGTGCAGCCGCCGTCGCACCGACAGCAGCTCCACCTCGGGGCGCCCGGCGACCAGACGCTCGCACCGGTCCAGTACGTCGGTCAGGTGCCCGGTGTCCCCGGAGACCACCGCCAGTCCGATGACGGCCCTGCGGTGGAGATCCATGTGCTCCACCTCCGCCGCGCTCACCGCGTACTTGCGTTGGAGTTCGGCGACGATCGGGCGGACGACGGAGCGTTTCTCCTTCAGTGACCGTACGTCGCCGAGGAGGAGGTCGAAGGACAGAGTCCCCACGTACATATGTGTGTCCGGATGTCCCGCCGGTACGGGGTAGGTGGCCCGGCCAAGCTCTTGGCGGGACACCAGAACGGTACCTCGAACCCCTGGTGCCGCTCGACGGAGTTTCGCCCCCGCCGCCCCTTCCCATCCCGACCTCGGGGCCAGCCCCCGAACCCCCGCTCCTCAAACGCCGGAGAGGCTGGAAGACCAGCCCGTCCGGCGTTTGAGGACGAGGCCGTCCAGGCCGACAGCGGGGGTCTGGGGGCGCAGCCCCCAGGGTCGGGACGGGTAGGGGCGGCGGGGGCGAAAACCCCCGTGTGGGGCCGGCCGACAGGAACCAGTTCCCGTCGGCCGACCCCACACGGTCAAGCCAAGCCGCAGGCGCTACGCGCGCGGCTTCTCGCGCATCTCGTACGTCGCGATGACGTCGTCGATCTTGATGTCGTTGAAGTTTCCGAGGTTGATACCGCCCTCGTACCCTTCGCGGATCTCGGTGACATCGTCCTTGAAGCGACGCAGACCGGAGATGTTGAGGCTCTCCGCGATGACCTTGCCATCACGCAGCAAGCGCGCCTTGGTGTTGCGCTTGACCTCGCCGGAGCGGACCAGCACACCGGCGATGTTGCCCAGCTTGGACGAGCGGAAGACCTCGCGGATCTCCGCCGTGCCGAGCTCGACCTCTTCGTACTCCGGCTTGAGCATGCCCTTGAGGGCCGCTTCGATCTCCTCGATGGCCTGGTAGATCACCGAGTAGTAGCGGACGTCGACGCCCTCGCGCTCCGCCATCTGCGCCGCGCGGCCCGCAGCGCGGACGTTGAAGCCGATGACGATGGCGTCGGATCCGGTCGCCAGGTCGATGTCCGACTCGGTGACCGCACCCACACCGCGGTGCAGGACGCGGATGTCGACCTCTTCGCCGACGTCGAGCTGGAGCAGCGAGGACTCGAGAGCCTCCACCGAACCGGACGCGTCGCCCTTGATGATGAGGTTGAGTTCCTGCACCAGACCGGCCTTGAGGGCCTCGTCCAGGTTCTCCAGGGAGAACCGGACTCCGCGCCGGGCGAAGTTGGCGTTGCGCTCACGCGCCGCGCGCTTCTCGGCGATCTGGCGGGCCGTACGGTCCTCGTCGACGACGAGGAAGTTGTCGCCGGCACCCGGGACGTTGGTGAGACCGAGGACGAGGACCGGAGTCGAGGGACCCGCCTCTTCCACGTTGTCGCCCTTGTCGTCGAGCATCGCGCGGACACGGCCGTACGCGTCGCCGACCACCATGGTGTCGCCGACCCGCAGGGTGCCTCGCTGGACCAGGACGGTCGCGACGGCGCCGCGGCCCTTGTCCAGGTGGGACTCGATCGCAATACCCTGCGCGTCCTGCTCCGGGTTGGCCCGCAGGTCGAGCGAGGCGTCCGCGGTGAGGACCACGGCCTCCAGCAGGCTCTCGATGTTGAGGCCCTGCTTGGCGGAGATGTCGACGAACATCGTGTCGCCGCCGTACTCCTCGGCCACCAGACCGAACTCGGTGAGCTGACCGCGCACCTTGGTCGGGTCGGCGCCCTCGACGTCGATCTTGTTGACCGCGACCACGACCGGCACACCGGCCGCCTTGGCGTGGTTCAACGCCTCGATCGTCTGGGGCATCACACCGTCGTTGGCCGCCACCACGAGGATCGCGATGTCGGTCGACTTGGCACCACGGGCACGCATGGCGGTGAACGCCTCGTGGCCCGGGGTGTCGATGAAGGTGATGCGACGCTCTGCTTCGTTGACGACGGTCGCGACCTGGTAGGCACCGATGTGCTGGGTGATGCCACCGGCCTCGCCCGCGACGACGTTCGTCTTGCGGATGGTGTCGAGGAGTCGGGTCTTACCGTGGTCGACGTGACCCATGACGGTCACGACCGGCGGACGCGCGACGAGGAACTCCTCGCCACCCTCGTCCTCGCCGAACTCGATGTCGAAGGACTCGAGCAGCTCGCGGTCCTCCTCCTCGGGACTGACGATCTCAAGGACGAAGTTCATCTCGTCCGCGAGGAGCTTCAGCGTCTCGTCGGAGACGGACTGCGTGGCAGTGACCATCTCGCCGAGGTTCATCATCACGCCGACGAGCGACGCCGGGTTGGCGCCGATCTTCTCGGCGAAGTCGGTGAGCGAGGCACCGCGCGACAGGCGGACGGACTGTCCGTTGCCGCGAGGCAGCATGACGCCGCCGACCGACGGGGCCTGCATGGCCTCGTACTCCTGGCGCCTCTGCCGCTTCGACTTGCGACCGCGACGCGCGGGACCACCGGGGCGGCCGAAGGCGCCCTGTGTGCCACCACGGGCACCCGGACCACCGGGACGACCGCCGAAGCCGGGACGGCCACCGCCACCACCGGGACCACCCGGACGACCGGCGAAACCGCCACCACCACCGGGACGACCGGCGAAACCGCCGCCACCGCCACCGGGACCACTGGGACGACCGGCGAAGCCGCCGCCGCCACCACCGGGACGACCGCCACCGGCGCCGGCACCGCCGGGACGACCGCCACCGGCACCAGGACCGCGGCCACCGGGGCCACCGCCGCCGGGACGCGGGCCGGCAGCCGGACGCTGCGGCATCATGCCGGGGTTGGGACGGTTTCCGCCGGGACCGCCGCCGGGACGCGGAGCGCCACCGGGACCGCCCTGCGGACGGGGCATACCGCCCGGAGTGGGACGGGCACCGCCGGGACCGCCGCCGGGACGCGGGGCGCCACCGGGGCCGCCCTGCGGACGGGGACCACGGTCCTGGCCCGCGCCCTGGGGACGCGGGGCGCCACCCGGAGCACCGGAACCACCAGGTCCGCCGGGGCCCGGACGGGCGCCGCCCGGACGAGGCGTCTGCGGACGCGCCATGCCGGTGGAGCCACCGGAGGTGAACGGGTTGTTACCCGGACGCGGGCCGGCGGGACGACCACCGGGACGCGTGCCCTGGCCGCTGGGACGCGGGGCGCCCTGACGGTCACCACGGTCGCCGCCACGGTCACTGCGCTCGCCGCGACCCTGACCGGGACCGCCCTGACCGCCCTGACCGCCCTGTGCGGGACCGGCCGGACGGACACCGGGCTTCGGGGCGCCGGGACGGGCACCGCTCGGACGCGGGTTCGCGGCCGGGGCCGGGGCCGGGGTCACCGGAGCGGCGGGAGCCTCGGGGGGCGCCGTGAACTCGGGCGCTGCCGGAGCCGGAGACGCCGGAGCGGGCTTCGGCGCGGGCCTGGGGCCCGGCGTCGGACGCGTGCCGGAGGCCGGAGCCGCCGGTGCTGCCGAATCCGCGGGGCTCTCGGCCTCGGCCGGCTTCGGGGACGGCGGGCGCGGGGCTGCCGGACGGGCAGCCTGCGCCGGAGAGGGGCCGGCCGGCCTGGCGGGCGCGGCCTTGCGCGGGGCGGGCTTGCCGCCGCCGTTGCCCTGCTGGAGGGCGTCAGTCAGTTTGCGTACTACGGGCGCCTCGATCGTCGAGGACGCCGAACGGACGAATTCACCGAGTTCTTGGAGCTTGGCCATGACGACCTTGCTCTCCACCCCGAACTCCTTGGCGAGTTCGTATACCCGGACCTTAGCCACTTCGCTCCTTTTAGGTCCGGGTTGCGTCCGGACCGTCGCTACTTCATGGGCGTACTCATCGCGTGCTCATCGAGTGCTCATCGCAATCTCGACCTACTTCCAACTCGCGGGGTACCAGGGCCGCACGGGGTTCCGCGCGACTCTTCTCTTACGGTGTTGCCTGCTCAGCAACTGTCTGTCCGCTCGACGTACTGGCGCAACGCCTTTGTGTCGAGCTGACCCGGGGCACGCAGCGCCCGTGGGAACGCCCGGCGGCGAACCGCCAGGTCCAGACAGACCAGGGCGGGGTGTACATACGCACCCCGGCCGGGCAGCGTACCGCGAGGATCGGGGACGCATTCGCCCTCGGCCGCCACGGTGCGCAGCAGATCGGTCTTGGCCGCTCGCTCCCGACACCCCACACAGGTGCGTTCAGGGCATGCTCGGGCATGCGTCCGGCCAGACACTCTTAAGTCTACCTCCCTGCACCGACCTCACCCCTTCGGGGCAAGTGTCGAACAGTTGCCGCGCGTAAAAACTGTCGTGATCTAAGCCACCTGCGGCTTGGATCTATTCCCGGTCGCTCCCGGCCACTCCCGGTCGCTCCCGGCCACTCCCGGTCGCTCCCGGTCGCTCCCCTGACCGGTCGTCCGGCCGGTCACCCTCCTGATCACCCGGCTGCTCGGTGTCCGGGCGGATGTCGATGCGCCAGCCGGTCAGACGGGCGGCGAGCCGGGCGTTCTGCCCTTCCTTGCCGATCGCCAGCGACAGCTGGTAGTCGGGGACCGTCACGCGCGCGGAGCGGGCCGCGAGGTCGACGACCTCGACCTTGGACACCCGGGCCGGGGAGAGCGCGTTGCCCACCATGTCCGCGGGGTCGTCGGACCAGTCGACGATGTCGATCTTCTCACCGTTCAGCTCGGCCATGACGTTGCGCACGCGGCCGCCCATGGGGCCGATACAGGCGCCCTTGGCGTTCAGTCCCGACCGGGTGGACCGGACGGCGATCTTCGTGCGGTGGCCGGCCTCGCGGGCGATGGCGGCGATCTCGACGGACCCGTCGGCGATCTCCGGCACCTCAAGGGCGAAGAGCTTCTTCACCAGATTGGGATGTGTACGGGAGAGCGTCACGGACGGACCGCGGACACCCTTCGCCACCCGCACGACGTACGACCGCAGCCGCATGCCGTGCTGGTACGACTCGCCGGGGACCTGCTCCTGCACCGGCAGGATGGCCTCCAGCTTGCCGATGTCGACGAGCACGTTCTTCGGGTCGCGGCCCTGCTGGACGACACCGGTGACGATGTCGCCATCACGGCCCGCGTACTCGCCGAGCGTCGCGTCGTCCTCCGCGTCCCGCAGCCGCTGCAGGATGACCTGCTTGGCGGTGGTGGCGGCGATCCGGCCGAAGTCCGACGGGGTGTCGTCGAACTCGCGCGCCTCCTGCCCCTCCTCCAGGTCGTCGGGATCCTCCTTCGCCCACACGGTCACATGACCGGTCTCCCGGTCGAGCTTCACGCGCGCGTGACGGCGGCTTCCGTCGGTGCGGTGGTAGGCGATGAGGAGGGCCGACTCGATCGCCTCGACCAGCAGGTCGAAGGAGATCTCCTTCTCCCGCACCAGGCCCCGCAGGGCACTCATGTCGATGTCCACGGCTACGCCTCCTCCTCTTCCTTCATGTCTTTCTCGTCCTTGTTGTCCTTGCGGCTGAACTCGACCTGGACGCGCGCCTTGGCGATGTCCTCGAAGGCGAGCCTCCTGGCGGTGGGCTTACGCCCCTTCACGCCGGGCACCTCCACGTCCACGCCCTCGTCGTCGACCGTGATGATCCGGGCGACCAGTTCGTCGCCCTCTCTCAGCTGGAACTTCACGAGGCGGTCGGTGGCACGTACGTAGTGACGGTGTTCCCTGAGCTCGCGCTCGGCACCGGGCGTTCCCACCTCAAGGGTGTACTCGCCCTGGCCCATGGCCTCGGTCTCGTCGAGCTTCGCCGAGAGCGCGCGGCTCACATCGGCGACAGCGTCGAGATCGGCTCCTTCGTCGGAGTCGACGACGACACGCAGCACCCGCTTGCGACCGACCGACTCCACTTCGATCTCTTCGAGGTCGAGTCCCTGGGAGCTGACGAGCGGTTCCAGGAGCTCTCGCAGCCTCTCGCTCTGGGTGGTGCTCATCCGGGTGACTCCTCGGCCGCGTGTGCTGTTGTGGGTAGGTCGCGTGTCAGGTCAAAGGGTATCCGGTCCCAGGGGGTGTTGCCGTCCACCGTGGCCCGCCGGGCAGCGGGGCGGCGCCGCTGGTGGGTGCGGGGACGGTACGCGGGTACCGTGATCAAGGGTCTGCCGCCCATTTCGTTCGTACGAGCCATTCGAGGACGTCTGCCGTGCCGTTCACCCCGCCGTCGCGCACCCCCTCGGGGCCGCGCCGAAGGAGCCTGCTCGCCGGGGCCGCCGGTGCGGGCGCCGCGCTGCTCGCCGGCTGCTCACCCTCCGACTCCTCTTCCGCGACCACCAACGGGAGTTCGCCCGCCGCCGCGCGGGCACGTGCGCGTGCTGCCCGCGACAGCGAGCGGCTCGCGGAGCGGTACGAGGCGGTGCTCGCCGCGCATCCCGCGCTGAGCGGCCGGCTGTCACCGCTGCTGGCCGAGGTCGTACTCCACGCCGAGGCGTTCGGAGGCGGCCGGCGGACGGCCCCTTCCACTTCCATGACCCCTTCCACGGGCGCTTCGGCAAGCGCTTCACCTCCCCCCTCCCCCTCTCCCGAGGTGCCCGTGTCGGAGAAGGACGCCCGCACCGAACTCGCCGCCGCCGAGCGCGAGATGGCGGACCGGTGCACGAAGGCGCTGGTGGACGTACCGGGCGAGCTGGCCCGCCTGCTGGCCTCGGTGGCGGCGGCCGGTGCTGGGCACGCGTTTTTGCTGACGGAGGACGAGAAGTGAGCGGTTCCGACAGAGCCAGAGCACAAGCGAAGACACAGGCGCAGGTAAAGGCGCAGGCAATGACACAGGCTCAGGCTCAGACGCAGGCATCCGGGAAGGCGTCGGCGGAGCTGACGGCCACTCAGGCCGCGCTCGGGGCCGAGCATGCCGCCGTGTACGGGTACGGAGTCGTGGGCGGCAGGATCCATGAGCTCCGGCGAACGGAGGCGCGGGCCGCCTACGACGCGCACCGGGCGCGCCGGAACGAGCTGGCGCGTGCCGTCCGCGACCTGGGCGGGAAGCCCGAGCCGGCGGCGGCCGCGTACGCGCTGCCGTTCCCGGTGACGGACTCGGAGTCGGCCCTGCGGCTCGCCGCCGAGCTGGAGGACCGCGTGGCCGGTGTGTACTCGGACCTCGTCCGGGCCGCGGGGGACGACCGGCGGCGCGCGGCGGCCCAGGCCCTGCGGGACGCAGCGGTGCGGGCGGTGCGCTGGCGCGGCGAGAGCGTAGCCTTCCCTGGTCTCGCAGAGCGGTCGGCCACTGCCACCACGTCGCCGAAACCGGCGCCGACACCGACCTCGTAACGCGTCCAGGGAAGGGAACGACTCGCGCATGGCTTTCGAACCGCCGCGGCGTCTGCTCAAGGCGCTCGGCGAGGCAGCACCGGGCGATGACGACTGGCTGGCGAAGCTGCCTCAGGCGGCCGAGCAGGCTGTCGCGCTACGCGGGTCGACCGTCGAGCGTGTGCAGGTCCCCGGCGGGCGCAGCAGTCTGGTGATCCTGGTACGGCTGCCCGACAGCGCCCCCGCCGTGCTGAAGCTCGCGCCGCGCCGGGCCCGCCCGGAGAGCGAACGGGCCGCGCTGGCGCACTGGGACGGCCTGGGCGCGGTACGCCTCCTGGAACCGGCCGGCCCCGAGGGCGTACTGCTCCTTGAGCGGCTGCATCCCGATGTGTCGGTGCGGTCCCTGCCGGAGGCCAGGTCGATGCTGGAGGCGGCGGGGACCCTGCGCAGGCTGTGGATCGAGCCGCCCGCGGACCATGTCTTCGAGACCGTGGCCGAGCGGACGGGACGGCAGGCCGCGGCGATGCGGGCGGGCGCCGACGAGGAGGCGGCGCCGCTGGTCGACGCCGCCCTCGCGGTCCGCGAGGAACTGCTGGCGTCGCCGCCTCAGGCACGCCTGCTGCACGGCACCTTCCGGCAGAGCAAGGTCCTGGCCGGCGAACGCAGCCCCTGGCTGGCCGTCGGGCCCGACCCCGTGGTCGGCGAGTGCGCCTTCGACCTGGCCCGGCTGGTCCGTGACCGGATCGAGGACCTGATCGCCTCCCCGTCCGGCGCCGCCACCGCCCGCCGGCGGGTGAAGCGTCTCGCGGAGTCCCTCGACGTGGATCAGGAACGGCTGCGCGGCTGGACCCTTTTCCGGGCCGTGGAGTCGGGCGTACGGGCCCGGCGCGTGGGCCGGTCACAGGACGCCGAGCTGCTGCTGGAGCTCGCCGCGTGGCTCTAGAGCCCGAGGGGCTCACTCCGAGGGTGGCAGCTCGGTGGTGTCCGAGTCGCCGGGAGCCCGGCCCCGCGAGGCCGCGCCGCGAGAAGGGCGGGTTCGTACGCGCGCGTTGTCGTGGGTTGCTCGCGCCGTTCCCCGCGCCCCTGAGGGGCGCGGGCCGGCACCGGTGCGCTACGCCGTGAGGCGGGCGATGGCCTCGTCCACCGTCAGCTCCTCGCGCTCACCGGTACGGCGGTCCTTCAGCTCCAGGACGCCCTCGGCCGAACGCCGGCCGGCCACCAGGATCTTCGGGACGCCGATGAGTTCGGCGTCCGTGAACTTCACACCGGGCGAGACACCCGCACGGTCGTCCACGAGCACCCGCGCGCCCGCCGCGCCCAGCTTCTCCGCGACGTCGAGCGCCAGCTCGGTCTGAAGGGCCTTGCCCGCCGCGACGACATGGACGTCGGCCGGGGCGATCTCGGCGGGCCAGACCAGGCCCTGCTCGTCGGCGTGCTGCTCGGCGAGCGCCGCGACCGCTCGCGAGACCCCGATGCCGTACGAGCCCATGGTGACGCGGACCGGCTTGCCCTGCTTGCCGAGCACGTCGAGCTGGAAGGCGTCGGCGTACTTGCGGCCGAGCTGGAAGATGTGGCCGATCTCGATGGCGCGGTCCAGCTTGAGGCCGGTGCCGCAGACCGGGCAGGGGTCGCCCTCCCGCACGACGACCACGTCCACGTACTCGTCGACCTCGAAGTCGCGGCCCGCGACGACGTTCTTCGCGTGCAGGCCCTCCTTGTTGGCGCCGGTGATCCAGGCGGTGCCGGGGGCGACGCGCGGGTCGGCTAGGTAGCGGACCTTCTCCAGGCCCTGCGGGCCGACGTAGCCGCGTACGAGGTCGTCGCGGCCCGTGAAGTCCTCGGCCGTGACGAGTTCGACGGCGGCGGGGGCGAAGTGTGCCTCCACCTTGTCCATGTCGACCTCGCGGTCGCCGGGGACGCCGATCGCCACGATCTCGCCGGCCACCTTGACCAGCAGGTTCTTCAGGGTGGCGGAGGCGGGGACGTCCAGGTGCGCGGCGAGCGTCTCGATGGTCGGGGTGTCGGGGGTGGGGATCTCCTCCAGCGCGGGGACCCCGGCCGCGTCGGCCGGCTTCAGCGTGTAGGTGATCGCCTCGGTGTTGGCGGCGTAGTCGCAGTTCGGGCAGTCGGCGAAGGTGTCCTCGCCGGCCGCGGCCGGGGCGAGGAACTCCTCGGACTTGGAGCCGCCCATGGCGCCCGCCATGGCCGCGCAGATGCGGTAGTCCAGACCCAGGCGCGCGAAGATCTTCTGGTACGCCTCGCGGTGCAGGGCGTACGACTCGGCCAGGCCCTCGTCCTCCAGGTCGAAGGAGTACGAGTCCTTCATCAGGAACTCGCGGCCGCGCAGGATGCCGGCGCGGGGGCGGGCCTCGTCGCGGTACTTGTTCTGGATCTGGTAGAGGATCACGGGCAGGTCCTTGTAGGACGAGCACTGGTCCTTGACCAGGAGGGTGAAGATCTCCTCGTGGGTCGGGCCGAGGAGATAGTCGCCGCCCTTGCGGTCGTTGAGGCGGAACAGCTCGGGGCCGTACTCCTCCCAGCGGCCGGTCGCCTCGTAGGGCTCCTTCGGCAGCAGGGCGGGGAGGGTCACCTCCTGGGCGCCGATGGCGTCCATCTCCTCGCGGACGACCCGCTCCACGTTGGCCAGGACCTTCTTGCCCAGCGGCAGCCAGGACCAGAGGCCGGCGGCGGTACGGCGTACGTAGCCGGCGCGCACCAGCAGCTTGTGGCTGAGTACCTCGGCGTCCGCCGGGTCGTCACGCAGTGTCTTGACCATCAAACGGGACATGCGCTGGACCTGGGCCATGGTTCTCGACTCCTGCTGCGTATAGGTGATGGCTAGGAGGTTAGCGGGGTGTCCGCCGTCGCCGAAATCCGTTATTGGCCCATCGGCGCGGAAGCGGCAGGGGAGGGACGCCTCAGCGGCGCCGGAGGGGCAGCGGGGCGCCCATCACCACGTACGGCTTGGGCGCGCTCGGGAACAGAACCCGCACGGCCAGGTCCTCGTAACCGAGCGAGCGGTACAGCCCGCGGGCGGGGCTGTCCGTGTCGATGGCCGAGAGGATCGAGCGCGGTTCGGCCGCGCTGTCCGTGATGGTGGTGATCAGCGCGCGGCCGACCCCGCGGTTCTGGAAGTCCGGGTGGACGTGCAGTTCGGTGATCACGAAGGAGTTGTCCAGCCAGCCGTCGTGTCCCTGGCCGCGCAGATAGGGCTCGACGACGGTGGACCACCAGTGCCCGCGGTTGTTGGGCATGCCGTAGACGAAGCCGGCGAGCCGTCCGTCGGCGGTGGTCGCGCCGAGCGAGCGGGCGCCGGGGAAGGTGAGGTGACGCAGCACGATCTGGCGTCGTACGGCGATCTCGTCCGCGCCGAGTCCGAAGGCGACGGCCTGGACGGCCAGCGCCTCGTCGACCCGGGCGGCCAGGTCCAGGGGGCCGGTGACGACGTCGTCGGGCGGGCAGGGGCCCTGACCGGGGAAGCGCAGCATGCCCGGGAGACTACCCGGGCGTCCGCGCCGCGTGTGCCGCGCGTGCCGGTGGTCCTGTCGGGTGCGGGTGCGATGTGGCCGGGCGCGCGGGTCGCCGTCAGAACAGGACGCTCATGAAAGCGCCGATCTCCTGGAAGCCGGTTCTGCGGTACGTCGCCCGGGCGGCCGTGTTGAAGTCGTTGACGTACAGGCTGACGAGCGGGGCCACGTCCGCGAGGGCGTAGCGCAGGACGGCCGCCATGCCGGGGGCTGCGATGCCCTGGCCGCGGTACTCGGGGGCGACCCAGACGCCCTGGATCTGGCAGGCCTGCGACGTCGCGGCGCCGATCTCCGCCTTGAAGACGACCCGGCCGTCCCGGTCGACGTGGGCGAACGAGCGTCCGGAGCCGACGAGTTCGGCGACCCTCGCCTGGTAGAGGAGGCCTCCGTCACCCGCGAGCGGGGAGACACCGACCTCCTCCGTGAACATCGCCACGCAGGCCGGCATGATCGTCTCCATCTCGTCCTTGCGGATGCGGCGGACGTACGGATCCGGACTGATGTCGGCGGGGAGCCGGTCGGCGACCATCAGGGGCTGGTGCGGCCTGACGTCACGGGCGGGGCCCCAGTGGGGTTCGAGGAGGCCCCAGAGCTGAGCCGTGGCCTCGGAGGGGCCGACGACGGAGGAACAGCGGCGGCCCGCTCTGCGGGCGCGGTCCGCGAAGGCTCGGACGGCCCGGGGGGTGGCGCAGATCGGGACGAGGTTGGCGCCGGCGTAGCAGAGGGACGTCAGCATGCCGTCCTCGTACCAGCCCCACATCTCGCCGCCGAGGCGCCAGGGGTCGAGGCCCGCGACCTGCACTCGGGAGGTCACGAAGGCGTTCGCCACCGGCTCGCGGTCAAGGACTGCGAGCGCGGCGTCCAGGTCGCTCGGATCGAGGACCCTGGTGGTCGTCTGCGTCAACACGTGCGGGGCCTTCACCATCAGGTCTGCTGATCTCCGCACTGTACCTGGCGGCGATGTGGCGTGCCGCCCGGTAGGGGTGAGCGGGGTTTTCTTCGCCCCCTCCGCCCCCTCCCGTCCCGTTCCTGGGGGCTGCCGCCCCCAGACCCCAGCATCGCGCTGAACGCGCTCGTCCTCAGACGCCGGACGGGCTGGTGGGTCAGCCTGCCACCGACACGGACGGCTCGCCGGAGGGGATGCCGTCGGCCTCCATCTGCTCCGCGATCTTCATCGCTTCTTCGATCAGCGTCTCGACGATCTTCGACTCGGGGACGGTCTTGATGACCTCGCCCTTGACGAAGATCTGGCCCTTGCCGTTGCCCGAGGCGACGCCGAGGTCGGCCTCGCGGGCCTCCCCGGGCCCGTTCACGACGCAGCCCATGACCGCGACGCGCAGCGGCACCTCCATGCCGTCGAGCCCGGCGGTGACCTCCTCGGCCAGCTTGTAGACGTCGACCTGGGCGCGCCCGCAGGACGGGCAGGAGACGATCTCCAGCCGCCGCTGCTTGAGGTTCAGCGACTCCAGGATCTGCATGCCGACCTTGATCTCCTCGACCGGCGGGGCCGAGAGGGAGACCCGGATGGTGTCGCCGATGCCCTCGCTGAGCAGTGCGCCGAAGGCGACCGCCGACTTGATCGTGCCCTGGAAGGCGGGGCCCGCCTCGGTCACACCGAGGTGGAGCGGGTAGTCGCAGGCGGCGGCGAGCTGGCGGTAGGCGTTGACCATGACCACGGGGTCGTTGTGCTTGACCGAGATCTTGATCTCCCGGAAGTCGTGCTCCTCGAAGAGGGACGCCTCCCACAGCGCCGACTCGACCAGCGCCTCGGGCGTCGCCTTGCCGTACTTCTGGAGCAGGCGCTTGTCCAGGGAGCCGGCGTTGACCCCGATACGGATCGGCGTGCCGGTGTCCTTGGCGGCCCGCGCGATCTCCTTGACCTGGTCGTCGAACTGCTTGATGTTGCCCGGGTTCACGCGCACCGCGGCGCAGCCGGCGTCGATCGCGGCGAAGACGTACTTCGGCTGAAAGTGGATGTCCGCGATGACCGGGATCTGCGACTTGCGCGCGATGGTGGCGAGCGCGTCCGCGTCGTCCTGCGTGGGGCACGCCACTCGCACGATCTGGCAGCCGGACGCGGTCAGCTCGGCGATCTGCTGCAGGGTGGCGCCGATGTCCGACGTACGCGTCGTCGTCATCGACTGCACCGAGACGGGCGCGTCTCCGCCCACCGCCACGGTGCCGACCTGGATCTTGCGGCTCTTGCGGCGCTCGGCGAGCCTGGTCGGAACGTCCGGCATGCCGAGTGAAATCGCGGTCATCTGCTGTGCAACCCCAAGGTAAGGATTCGGTCGGTCCCGAAAGCTGACGGGCTCCAGTCATCGAGATTACGGCACCCCCGAAGGCGGGAGCACATCCCCTGTACGGGGCCACCCAAAGGAGAGCGGCCGGACACCAAGCATGTCCGGCCGCCATGAACTCCGTATGACTAGGAGATTCTCACCGGGTTGACCACGTCCGCGATCAGCACCAGGAGCGTGAAGCAGATGAAGATTCCGGCCACCACGTACGCGACGGGCATCAGCTTCGCCACGTCGAAGGGGCCGGGGTCCGGGCGCCGCAGCACCTTCGCCGCGTTGCGCCGCAGCGACTCCCACAGGGCTCCCGCGATGTGCCCGCCGTCGAGCGGCAGCAGCGGGAGCATGTTGAACAGGAACAGGGAGAGGTTGAAGCCCGCGACGAGGAACAGCATCATCGCGATCTGGTTCTCCGGCGGGATGTCGAGCGTGAACACCTCGCCGCCGACGCGTGCCGCGCCGACCACGCCCATCGGGGAGTCCGCCTCGCGCGGGCCGTCGCCGAAGGCCGCGTCCCACAGGGCGGGCACCTTGGACGGCAGGGCGATCAGCGACTCGACGCCGTTCTGCATCATGTCGCCCATGCGGTCCACGGACTGCCCGAACGACTGCTGGACGATGCCGGAGGCGGGCGTGAAGCCGAGGAAGCCGGCGTACACGTACTTGCCCTCGACGTAGCCGCCGGCGCCGTCGGTCTTGCTGACCTGGTTGCGGATCAGGTGGGCGGAGAGGTCGAGCTGCTTGCCGTCGCGCTCGACGGTCAGGGTGACGTCCTTGCCGGGGTTGGCGCGGATGTCGTCCTGGAGGGCGGACCAGTCGGTCACCTTCCGGCCGTCGAAGGAGACGATCTTGTCACCGCCCTGCAGGCCGGCGGCCTTGGCGGGCGCGGGCGTGTCGCTCTTCCGGCACTCGGTGCGGGCCTCGCTCTGCTCCAGGACGCAGTCGGAGACCTTGCCGACCGTGGTGGTCTGGGTCTGGACGCCGAAGGTCATCATCACGCCGAGGAAGATCGCGACGGCGAGGATCAGGTTCATGAAGGGGCCGGCGAACATCACGATCACGCGCTTCCACGGCTTGCGCGTGTAGAAGAGACGCTTCTCGTCACCCGGCTGGAGTTCCTCGAAGGACTGCGCTCTGGCGTCCTCTATCATGCCGCGCCACGGCGAGGTGGACCGGGCTTCGATCCGGCCGTCGGGGCCGGGCGGGAACATCCCGATCATGCGGATGTAGCCGCCGAGCGGAATCGCCTTGACCCCGTACTCCGTGTCGCCCTTCTTCCGCGAGAAGATCGTCGGGCCGAAGCCGACCATGTACTGCGGCACCCGGATGCCGAACAGCTTGGCCGTGGAGAGATGTCCCAGCTCGTGCCAGGCGATCGAGAAGAGCAGGCCGACCGCGAAGACGACTATGCCGAGGATCATCATCAGGGTCGTCATGCACGAGCCTCCGCCGTTGTCGTCGCTGTGGTGCGGGCTGTCAGTTCACGGGCCCGGGCGCGCGCCCAGGTCTCCGCTTCGAGGACGTCCGTGACGGTGAGCGAGGTTCCCGTACGGGGCGTGCCGTGTTCGGCGACGACCTCCGTGACGGTCTCCATGATCCCGTTGAACGGCAGGGTGCCGTTCAGGAACGCGTCCACGCATTCCTCGTTGGCCGCATTGAACACCGCGGGGGCCGTGCCCGCGAGCTTCCCGACGTGCCGGGCGAGCCCCACCGACGGAAACGCGTCGTTGTCGAGGGGGAAGAACTCCCAGCTCGACGCCTTCGACCAGTCGAAGGCGGGCGCGGCGTCGGGGATGCGCTGGGGCCAGCCCAGACCGATGGCGATCGGCCCGCGCATGTCGGGGGGCGTCGCCTGGGCCATCGTCGATCCGTCCGTGAACTCCACCATCGAGTGGACATACGACTGTGGGTGCACGACCACCTCAATCCGTTCGAAGGGAATGTCGTAGAGGAGGTGCGCCTCGATGACTTCGAGGCCCTTGTTGACGAGGGTCGCGGAGTTGACGGTGATGACCGGCCCCATGGCCCAGGTGGGGTGCGCGAGGGCTTCCTCGGGGACGACGTCGGCCAGTTCGGCCTTCGTACGTCCTCTGAAGGGGCCCCCGGAGGCGGTGACGACGAGCTTTCGTACGTCGGCTCTGGTGCCCGAGGCCAGCGCCTGGAAGAGCGCGGCGTGCTCGGAGTCGACGGGGATGATCTGGCCCGGCGCGGCCAGTTCCTTCACCAGGGGGCCGCCGACGATGAGCGACTCCTTGTTGGCGAGCGCGAGGGTGCGGCCCGCCTTCAGGGCGGCGAGGGTGGGGGCGAGGCCGATCGAGCCGGTGATGCCGTTCAGGACGGTGTGGCCCGCGGAGGCGGCGAGCTGGGTGGCGGCGTCCGGCCCCGCGAGCAGCTCGGGAAGGGGCTCCCCCGCCCCGTACCGCGCGGACAGGGCCTCGCGCAGTGCCGGTACGGCGTCCTCGCGCGCCACGGCGACGGTCCGGACGCGGAGCCGGTGTGCCTGCTCCGCCAGCAGCTCCACCCTCCCGCCGGCCGCGGAGAGCGCGGTCACCCGGAACCGGTCGGGGTTGCGCAGCACGAGGTCGATGGCCTGGGTGCCGATCGATCCGGTGGAACCGAGGATCACGACATCCCGTACTCCGTCCACGGGATCGAAGACGAGATGCGGGTCGGCGAGGGGGGCTGGACTGTCGCTCATCCCCCCATTGTTGCCGCAACCCCGCGGCAACGGGACAGAGGCGTCCCGCTCCTGCCCCTGTGAGGGGCGCCCGGCGCCCTGTGAGGGGCGCGGGACGCCCTGTGAGGGGCGCGCGGCTGTCTCGATCTGTGGGGCTCCGCCGCGTGGGCGCGACAAGCACCCACCGGCCCCGCGGCCGCCCACAGATCCGCAAGCCCCTACTTCTTGCGCTTCCGACGGCTCCGGGACCTGGCAGCCCGCTGGGGGCGCGGCCCCACATCGGCCACATCCTCCGCCGCAGGCGCAGGCGTGGCGTCGGCCGGTTCGAAGTCCCCTTCGACAACCCCCTCCGCCGTGTCCAGCGTGGGAGCGCTGAAATGCAGCCCGTCCGTACGGCGCCCGGCCTCCAGGGGTTCCTGGCCGGCGGATTTCCCGGCGGCGTCCAGATTGAACACGTACCCGACGGACTCCTCCTTGATGGCGTCGTTCATCGCGACGAACATGTCGTAGCCCTCGCGCTCGTACTCGATGATCGGCTCCCGGCCGAGGGTCCAGCGCAGGCCGATCCCGTCGCGCAGGTAATCCATCTCGTACAGGTGTTCGCGCCATTTGCGGTCCAGGACCGACAGCACGACGAGTCGCTCCAGGTCGCGCAGCGCGTCCGCGCCCAGCTCGGCCTCGCGCTCCTCGTAGCGGGCGTGGATGTCGTCGATGACGGCGTCGGCGAGCCCGTCGGCCGTGAGGTCGGACCGGTCGCCCACGGCGTCCTCCAGGTCCTCGACGGTGACCCGGATCGGGTAGAGCTGTTCGAAGGCGTTCCACAGCCGTTCCAGGTTCCACTCCTCGGAGAAGCCCTCGGCGGTCTCCACGGTGGCGTACGCGCGGATGGTGTCGTCCATGAAGTGGAGGATCTGTTCCCGCAGGTCCTCGCCTGCCAGCACCCGGCGGCGTTCCGCGTAGATGAGGGTCCGCTGCCGGTTGAGCACCTCGTCGAACTTCAGCACGTCCTTGCGGGACTCGAAGTGCTGCTGCTCCAGCTGGGACTGGGCGGAGGCGATGGCGCGCGTGACCATCTTGTTCTCGATGGGGACGTCGTCGGGGACGTTCGCCATCGACATCACGCGCTCGACGACCTGGGCGCGGAACAGCCGCATCAGGTCGTCCCCCAGGGAGAGGTAGAAGCGGGAGGCGCCGGGGTCGCCCTGGCGGCCGGAGCGACCGCGCAACTGGTTGTCGATGCGGCGCGACTCGTGGCGCTCGGTGCCGAGGACGTACAGCCCGCCGAGTTCCTTCACCTCGTCGTGCTCGGTCGCGGCCGCCTCCTTGATCCGGTCGAGGGTCTCCCGGTGCTCGTCCGGGCTCTCCTCGGCCGTGAGGCCGCGCCGGTCCAGCTCCGCGAGTGCCATGGCCTCCGGGTTGCCGCCGAGCATGATGTCGGTGCCGCGGCCTGCCATGTTGGTGGCCACGGTGACCGCGCCCCTGCGGCCGGCCTGCGCCACGATCTGGGCCTCGCGCTGGTGGTTCTTCGCGTTGAGCACCTCGTGCCGGATGCCGCGTTTCTTCAGCCGTGCGGCGAGGATCTCGGACTTCTCGACGGAGGTGGTGCCGACGAGCACCGGCTGGCCCTTCTCGTGCCTGTCGGCGATGTCGTCGAGGATCGCCGTGTACTTGGCCTCGACGGTCCGGTAGATCTGGTCGGGGTCGTCGGCGCGGGCCATCGGCCGGTTGGTGGGGATCGGCACCACGTGAAGCTTGTAGATCTGGTGGAACTCGGCGGCCTCGGTCATGGCGGTGCCGGTCATCCCGCCGAGCTTCTCGTACAGCCGGAAGAAGTTCTGCAGGGTGATCGTGGCGAGGGTCTGGTTCTCGTCCTTGACCGTCACCCCCTCCTTCGCCTCGATGGCCTGGTGCAGGCCCTCGTTGTAGCGGCGTCCGGCGAGGATGCGGCCGGTGTGCTCGTCGACGATGAGGACCTCGCCGTTCACGACGACATAGTCCTTGTCCTTCCTGAAGTGCTCCTTCGCCTTGAGCGCGTTGTTCAGGTGCCCGATGAGGGACGTGTGGTCGGACTCGTAGAGGCTCTCGATGCCCAGCTGGTCCTGGAGGAACTCCACTCCGCGGTCCAGGATCGCCACGGTGCGCTTCTTGGGGTCGTACTCGTAGTCGTGGGTGGCACGCAGCCCGGCGAGGCGGTCCTTGTCGGTGGGCGTGGTGAAGTTCTCGTCCTGGACTGCGACTCCGCGCATCCGGGTGACCATCGTGGCGAACGCCTCGTACCAGTGCGTGGGCTGGTCGGCGGGGCCGGAGATGATCAGTGGGGTGCGGGCCTCGTCGATGAGGATCGAGTCCGCCTCGTCGACGATCGCGAAGTGGTGGCCGCGCTGGACGAGTTCGTCCCTGGACCAGGCCATGTTGTCGCGCAGGTAGTCGAAGCCGAACTCGGTGTTGGTGCCGTAGGTGATGTCGCAGGCGTACTGCGCGCGCCGCTCGGCCGGGGTCGACTGGGTCTTGATGACCCCCACCGTCAGCCCCAGGAAGCGGTAGGCGCGGCCCATCCAGTCGGCGTCGCGCTGGGCGAGGTAGTCGTTGACCGTGACGAGGTGGACTCCCTTGCCGGTCAGGGCGTTCAGGTAGACGGGCAGGGTGGCGACCAGGGTCTTGCCCTCGCCGGTCTGCATCTCGGCGATGTTGCCGAGGTGGAGCGCCGCGCCGCCCATGAGCTGTACGTCGAAGTGGCGCATCCCGAGCGTGCGGTGCGCGGCCTCGCGCATGGCGGCGAAGGCCTCCGGCAGCAGGTCGTCGAGGCTCTCCCCGGCCTCGTACCGCTCTTTGAACTCCGGGGTGAGCGACTGGAGTTCGTCGTCGGTCAGCTCCTTGAAGTCCGCTTCCAGGGAGCCCACCTGTTCAGCGACGTGCTGCAGCCTGCGCAGGATTCTGCCCTCGCCGGCCCGCATGATCCGGCCGGTGATGCTGTCGAGACCGAGTACCGGCACTGGAATTACCCCCACTGACACGGATTTCACTGAACCGGATTCACTGACCCGGATTTCACTGGCTCGCGTCCACGAGCATGCGTATCCAGCGGTTGGCCCGCTGGAGAATGTGGACACCTTGTTGGTTCGCCTTGATCAGCTCACGCAGTACGGGGTCCTTGGCGTACTCCACCGCACCGCGGAAAAGCTGATGGATCACGGGCCGCTCGCCCGGCCGTCCGGTGTCGAGCAGGGAATCGATGTCCCTGAGGTCGATTCTTCGGACGGGCAGCGGATCGAAAGAGGCGACCGACGGCCGTGGTTCCCCGTCGAGGAGTGCGAGCGCGCAGTCGTTCAGCAGGACGGCGAGCCCGTCCCGGTGGGCCTCGAAGGTTTCCGGCGCACTCCGGCGCAGCTTGTCCGCCAGTGGCCGGACCTCGTTGCGCACCGTCCGCAGCGCCCGTACGAGTTCGGTGTCGTCCAGTTGCCGTCGCGCCTCCCCGCGGGCCCGCGTCAGCTGGACGGAAATTCCCCGGCCGTGTTCTTCTCCCACCCCATATTTTTTCCCCACACCATGTTCTTCCCCCACACCGTGGCGCATGTTTTGTCCCCGTTCGCCATTCCGCTCATTGTTGACGCACACCTTTCGCACGGCAAGCGGCAGAATGACGACGGGGACAGCAGCGCATCACTGGGGAAAAGGTCAACGGATGGGGCGGTGGACGTTCTCCTTCTCGGATGCTCCGGGTGTCGCGTCGGCGATCCAGGGGCCCTCGCCCGAGGGGTCGACGATTCCCTCCTCCAGCCATGTGTAGGCGCCGCCGAGGACGCCCTTGACGACCTTGCGGTCGATGTCGTCGGTGTTGGACCACAGCCGGCCGAAGAGTTCTTCCACCCGGACCCTGGACTGACTGCAGAAGACGTCCGCGAGCTGGTACGCCTCGCGGCCGTGCGCCTCGGTGGTCCGCAGGAGCTCGGCGCGGACACAGGAGGCGCTCATCGCGAACAGTTCGGCGCCGATGTCGACGATCCGGCCGAGGAAAGCCTGCTTGGTCTCCATCCGTCCCTGCCAGCGGGACATCGCGTAGAAGGTGGACCGGGCGAGCTTGCGGGCGGAGCGTTCCACGTACCGCAGGTGGCCGGACAGGTCGACGTGTCCGGCCGGGTGGAAGTCCCCGTACGAGCGCGGGAGCTGACCGGCTCCCGTGACCAGCTTGGGGAGCCACTTGGCGTAGAAGACTCCGGCGCTCGCGCCCGCCTTCGCCTTGTCCGAGAGGGACTTGTCGGGGTCGATGAGGTCACCGGCCACGGAGAGGTGGGCGTCGACCGCCTCGCGTGCGATCAGCAGGTGCATGATCTCCGTCGAGCCCTCGAAGATGCGGTTGATGCGCAGGTCGCGCAGCACCTGCTCGGCGGGGACGGCCCGTTCGCCGCGGGCGGCGAGCGAGTCGGCGGTCTCGAAGCCGCGTCCGCCGCGGATCTGGACCAGCTCGTCGGCCATCAGCCAGGCCATCTCGGAGCCGTACAGCTTGGCGAGGGCGGCCTCGATGCGGATGTCGTTGCGGTCCTCGTCGGCCATCTGGGACGACAGGTCGAGGACGGCCTCCAGGGCGAACGTGGTCGCCGCGATGAAGGAGATCTTCGTGCCCACGGCCTCGTGGTGGGCGACCGGTTTGCCCCACTGCTCACGCACGGACGACCACTCGCGGGCGATCTTCAGGCACCACTTGCCCGCGCCGACGCACATGGCGGGCAGCGAGAGCCGTCCGGTGTTGAGCGTGGTCAGGGCGATCTTGAGCCCGGCGCCCTCCGGACCGATGCGGTTCGCGGCGGGCACCCGGACCTGGTGGAAGCGCGTGACGCCGTTCTCCAGGCCGCGCAGCCCCATGAAGGCGTTGCGGTTCTCGACGGTGACACCCTCCGCGGCAGCCTCCACGACGAAGGCAGTGATGCCGCCCCGGTGACCCTCGGACTTCGGCACCCGTGCCATCACGACCAGCAGGTCCGCGACCACGCCATTGGTCGTCCAGAGCTTCACCCCGTCAAGGACGTAGTGGTCCCCGTCCGGTACGGCGGTGGTGGCCAGGCGCGCCGGGTCTGAGCCCACGTCCGGCTCGGTGAGCAGGAACGCGGAGATGTCGGTGCGGGCCAGGCGCGGGAGGAAGGCGTCCTTCTGTTCCTGGGTGCCGAAGAGCTTCAGCGGCTGCGGTACACCGATCGACTGGTGCGCGGAGAGCAGCGCGCCGAGCGCCGGATTCGCGGAGCCGACCAGGGCGAGGGCCTTGTTGTAGTAGACCTGCGTCAGACCGAGGCCGCCGTATTTCGTGTCGATCTTCATGCCGAGGGCGCCGAGCTCCTTGAGCCCGTTGATCACCTCGTCGGGGATGCGTGCCTCCCGCTCGATGAGCGCGGAGTCGACCTTGGTCTCGCAGAAGTCGCGCAGCTTGGCGAGGAACTCCTCGCCGCGCTTGGCGTCCTCCGCGGGGGGCATCGGGTGGGGGTGGATGAGATCGAGCCGGAAGCGGCCGAGGAACAGCTCCTTGGCGAAGCTGGGTTTGCGCCAGTCCTGCTCTCGCGCGGCCTCGGCGACCTGACGGGCCTCGCGTTCGGTGACAGCGGGCTGGTGGGGTGTTGCGGACAAGAGGCTCACCTCGCCGCGAATAGGGATCTTGGTCCGTTACGTTACTCACCGGTGCTACTCGATCGTATGTACCCGATTCCGGACCCGGCCACCAGCCCTGGCGCACCATTCGGCGCACGCGCGGGACTGGCGGGCAGACCCGCGGGGCCGCCCGACGGGGGCGCGGGGCTGTGACATCTGCGGCTCCGCCGCGCGGGCGCGCCCGGCCCCCACCGCCCCACACCCGCCAACGCACGCCGTCCCCCACCCCGGTGGACACCCCGCAGAAACGACCGAGTCGAAGCGCTTCGACAACCTATGGACACCCACCCGCCATCAGGCTACTGTCGAGCCACCCTCACTCGCCCCTGTTTAAAACGCGCACTGTCGAAGCGCTTCACACGATACCTTCGCATGGCGCCTCCACCCAACGCTTGGAGAGCTGGATGGTCACCCTCGCCGAGGTCGCCCAGCACGCCGGAGTCTCGGCGAGCACGGTGAGCTATGTCCTCAGCGGCAAGCGGTCCATCTCCGCGGGCACCCGGCAGCGGGTCGAGCAGAGTATCGAGCAGCTCGGATACCACCCCAACGCGGGAGCCCGGGCGCTGGCAAGCAACCGGTCCAACATCATCGCGCTGATGATCCCGCTCCGCACGGACATGTACGTACCCGTGATGATGGAGATCGCCATCGCGGTGACGACCTCGGCGCGCGCCCACGGGTACGACGTACTGCTGCTCACCGGCGAGGAGGGCCCGGACGCCGTGCGCCGGGTCACCGGAAGCGGGCTCGCCGACGCGATGATCCTTATGGACGTCGAACTCGACGACGAGCGGCTGCCGCTTCTGCGCGGCACCGAACAGCCGTCCGTCCTCATCGGGCTCCCCGCCGACACCAGCGGCCTGACCTGTGTGGACCTCGACTTCGGCGCGACGGGCGCGCTGTGCGCCGAACATCTCGCGAAGCTCGGACACCGTGACATCGCTGTCATCGGTGAGGCGCCCGCGGTGTACGAACGGCACACGGGGTTCGCCGAGCGCACGCTCGACGGACTCCGGTCCCGGTCGCGGGAGCTCGGTCTGCGGGTGCTGCACCGCCCGTGCGAGGGCGGCTTCGACGCCATGTCCCTGACTCTGGCGCGGGTCTTCGACGAGCGCCCCGGCACCACGGGCTTCGTCGTACAGAACGAGTCGGCGGTCGAGCCCCTGCTCGCGCTGCTGCGCCGGCAGGGCCGGGCCGTGCCCGAGGACGTGTCGGTGATCGCGATCTGCCCGGACCAGGTCGCCGTCCAGGCCTCGGTGCGGCTGACCTCGGTCGCCATCCCCGCCCAGGAGATGGGCCGCAGCGCGGTGGAGCATCTGATCGCCAAGCTGGAGGGGCACGGCAGGGACGAAGTCGCGCTCATCGCACCCGAGTTGACGGTACGGGCGAGCACGGGCCCGGCCCCGGCCGCCTCCTGAACCGACCGCCCCGCCTCCCACCTGTATGCCGCCGGGTCCTGTCGCCACTCATTCCTTCAGGAGCACCCCGTATGAACCAACCTGCCGAGAACCAGCCGGGTCAGTCCGGACAGTCCAAACAGCCGGGTCAGTCCGGACAGCTCCGCTCGGGGTCCGCCGGCCTTGCCCAGTCCTCCCCCACCGTCGGCACGTTCCGCGAACGCGACGGCGCGCTGGAGTGGAGCGGCCGCCAGGAGACCGTCCGCATCGAGCCGTGGGGCCCCGACGCCGTCCGGGTCCGGGCCAGGCTCGGCGGACCCGTCCTGGAGGGCCTGCCCGCTGCCGTGCTCGACGAGGCCCCCGCCACCGAGGCCACCGTCAAGATCGAGGGCGGGCGGGGCCTCATGACGGTCGGCGCGCTCACCGTGGAGGTCGACGCCGAGGGACTGGTCCGCTTCGTCCGCACCGACGACGGCGCCGAACTCCTCACCGAGGAGCGCGCCCACTTCTGGTGGCCGGGACCGCGCCTCTACACCCCCGTCGGCAACGGCTACCACCGCCTGGAGCAGCGCTTCGCCGCGTACGAGGGCGAGAAGCTGTACGGCCTGGGGCAGCACCAGCACGGACTGCTGGACCAGAAGGGCGCCGTCCTCGACCTGGTCCAGCGCAACGCCGAGGTGACCATCCCGGTCCTCACGTCCAGCCGTGGTTACACCCTGCTGTGGAACAGCCCGGCGATCGGCCGGGTCGAGCTCGCGGGCAACGGCACGCGCTGGGTGGCGGACTCCGCCCGGCAGATCGACTACTGGATCACGGCCGGCCATCCGGCCGACGCGCAGCGCCGGTACAGCGCGGTGACCGGCCGTACGCCGATGCTGCCCGAGTGGGCGGCGGGCTTCTGGCAGTGCAAGCTGCGCTACCGCACACAGGACGAACTCCTCGGTGTGGCACGGGAGTACAAGCGCCGCGGGCTGCCCATCGACGCCATCGTCTGCGACTTCTTCCACTGGACGCACCTGGGCGACTGGAAGTTCGACCCCGCGGAGTGGCCGGATCCGGCGGGGATGCAGCGGGAGCTGGCGGAGCTGGGCATCAAACTCGTCGTGTCCGTCTGGCCGTCCGTCTCGCCGCTCTCGGAGAACCATCAGCTCATGGAGCAGCGCGGCTGGTTCATCGGCACGCAGTACGGCCCCATGGCGCACGCGGACTGGCCGGACAAGGAGGTCGCGTCCACGGTCCAGGTCGCCTTCTACGACGCGACGAACCCCGAGGCGCGCGCGTTCCTCTGGTCGCGGATCAAGGACAACTACCTGGAGCCGTACGGGATCACGTCCTTCTGGCTGGACGCCTGCGAGCCGGAGCTGAAGCCGGGCTTCCAGGAGAACCTGCGCTACTGGGCGGGCCCCGGCCTCGAAGTGGGCAACATGTACCCGCGCGAGAACGCCCGCGCCTTCTACGAGGGCATGCTGGCCGCCGGCGAGAGCGAGGTCGTCACCCTCAACCGCTCCGCGTGGGCGGGCAGTCAGCGGTACGGAGCCGCACTGTGGTCCGGCGACATCGGCACGGACTTCGCGACCCTGCGACGCCAGATAGCGGCGGGCCTCAACACCTCGCTGTCCGGCATCCCCTGGTGGAACACCGACATCGGCGGCTTCCACGGCGGCGACCCGGACGATCCGGCGTACCGCGAGGTCATGATCCGCTGGTTCCAGTTCGGCGCGCTGTCCCCGCTGATGCGCCTGCACGGTTTCCGCGATCCGGGCACCCCGCTCGGCCCGGAGATGACCGGCGGCCCGAACGAGGTGTGGTCGTACGGCGAGGAGGCCCGCCCCATCCTGGAGAAGTACCTCCATCTGCGTGAGCGTCTGAAGCCGTACGTCCTGGAGGTCATGCGGGAGGCCCACGAGGAGGGGCTGCCGGTGATGCGGCCGCTGTTCTTGGAGTTCCCCGAGGACCAGGCCGCCTGGTCCGTGGACGATGCGTACCTCTTCGGCCGGGATCTGCTGGTCGCGCCGGTGCTCACGGCGGGCGCCACGGCCCGTACGGCGTACCTTCCGGCGGGGGCACGCTGGACGGACGCGTGGACCGGCGAGGAGTACCGGGGTGGCGCGGCCGTGACCGTCGACGCCCCGCTGGACCGCATCCCGCTGTTCCTGCGGGACGACGCGCGACTGCCTGTGGCGGAATAGCCGCGGACCGTGCCGTGCATACGTGGCCGTGAGTACGTGACAGTGCGGCCGGCTCCCGGGAGGGGTCCGGCCGCACTGTCACCCAGGTCGTACGCGGATCAACTGCTGCTGACCGTCAGGTTGTTGGTGACGAAGTCCAGGCCGCCGGACGAGGACGTGACCTCATAGCCGAACTGGACGTCGCCGATGGTCTCGTTGTAGCAGCTGGCGAGTGAGCCAAGCGAGGTGATCGTGTTGTTGATCACCTCTGCTTGACGTTCGGATACGGCTTGATGCCCCCAGATTTGGGGTGGCTGGCCCGGACGTACTGACTGTCGGCGCCGGAGCCCCAGATGTTGTTGTAGAGCGTTTGACGCCCTCACCTGCCCGAGGGCGGGTGATTCCGGTCCGTACTGCTGCGCAGCACCACCACGGGTTCCTGTTTCACGGGCCTCTGCCGACCGGTGAGGGTCAGTCTTACGTGGCCTCCGCAGGCCTGACTTCCCGCCCGTCCGGCGGTAGGTCGGACAACTCTGTTGTCCGACAAGGCGATCCTAGCCATGCCGCCGCGACCCTACGGGCCGCTATGGACAGGATGTCCCTCACTTCCACCCTGAAGAGGGGAGCACTGGGCAAGTGTTCGGTAGCCGTTCAGGCTCGTGTTGCCCCACTGGTCGCAGGAGTTCCAGACCGCGGCGGAGGCGGGGGCGGAGGCGAGCCCGACGGTGACCCCGAGGGCGAGCGCGGGAGCCAGGAGGGCCTTGGTGATCCTGTTCCTGTTCGACTTCATGTTCGGTGTGCGTGTTGCCATGGTGTTCCTTCCATGGGTGGGGGGATGTGGGGGATGGATCTGCGGTACGGCTACCGCGGCCTCAAGGGGAGGACGCGGTCCTCTCCGGCACACAGGGAGAGCTGTCGCGCTCCGGAGAGAGTTCTGAGGTCGATGCGGCAGGTACGGGTGGGCCGCACCACCGCCCGGACTTCCCGCGAACTCCAGCCGAGTGATGGGCACTCGCACCGGCACCGGGATTAGCACTGGCACCGACGCTCATGGCGAGAGCACCGCCACTGCGTACCGGTCCAACTCCACGACTCCGGTGACCTGTTGGCCGCTGAGCAGGTCCCGGTACGTGCCCGGCACCGCCACCGTGACCGGGTCACGCCCGTGGTTGAGGACGAAGAGCAGGTCCCCCCGGCGGACGGCCTCGACCTGTACGGGCAGCCCGTCGAGCACCGGCCGCACCCCCGCCCCGGCGGCCACGCCCTCCAACAGCTCGCGCAGCGCGGTGGGTTCGGGCAGCGTGGAGACGTACCAGGCGCGTCCCTTGTGCAGCACGGCGGGCAGCCCGTCGAGTTCGCCGCCTTTGTAGCGGGAGTCCGTGACGGCGTCCTCGGCCTCGATCTCCTCGGACCACAGTGTGCCCCGGAAGCCGTCGCACTCGGCGTGCTCCCCGGGGTCGAGCGGCCACCACTCGTGCAGGGTGCGGATGCCGAAGAGCTCCCGCAGCCGTTCGTCCACGCCGCCGGGCCGCACCCGGTCGTCCTCGTCCGCGACCCCGGTCAGGAAGCCGCAGACCAGGGTGCCTCCTTCTCGTACGTACGCGACGAGGTTGTCGACCGCGGCGTCGGTGAGCAGGTGGAGCTGCGGCACGACGACGAGTTTGTACCCGGACAGATCGTGTTCGGGATGCGCGAAGTCCGTGGTGACGTGGGCCTCCCACAGGGCGCGGTGCCAGGCCCGCACGACCTGAGGATGGTCGACCTCGTGGGAGAGCCGGCCGTCCTGCGCCCCCGCCCACCAGGCGTTCCACTCGTGGAGGATCGCGACCTCGGAGGACGAGTGACGGCCGCTGATGTCAGCACCCATGCGGGCGAGTTCGGCGCCGAGCTGTCTGACCTCCTGGTAGGTACGCCCCTGCTCCCCCGCGTGGCTGACCATGCCCGAGTGGAACTTCTCCGCGCCCTGCTGGGACTGCCGCCACTGGAAGTAGCAGACGGCGTCGGCGCCCCGGGCGACGGCCTGCAGGGACCAGAGCCGGTTGAGGCCGCGCGGCTTGGGGTGGTTGACGCCCCGCCAGTTCACCGGGCCCGCCGCCTGCTCCATCAGCATCCATGGCCCGCGGGCCTGGGAGCGCGTCATGTCCTGGATGAGTGCGCCGTTCTGCGCGCCGAAGGGGTCGCGCGGGTCCGGGTAGATGTCGACGGAGACGACGTCCTCCTCCTGGACCCATTTCCAGGCGTCCTGGCCCACCCACATCGGCATGAAGTTGGTGGTCACCGGAAGGCGCGGGGAGTACCGGCGGACGATGTCGCGCTCGGCGACGTAACACTCCAGGAGCATGTCGGACGTGTAGCGCTTGAAGTCGAGCACCTGGGTGGGGTTGTTCCTGTAGTGGGCGTGGCGCGGCGGAAGGATCTCCTGCCAGTCGCCGTAGCCCTGACTCCAGAAGGCCGTCCCCCAGGCCGTGTTGAGCGCGTCGAGCGTGCCGTACCTGCCCCGGAGCCAGCGGCGGAACGTGACGGCCGCCTCGTCGCCCCAGTCGTAGGTGCAGTACTCGTTGTTGATGTGCCACATCGTGAGGGCGGGGTGGCTCCCGTAGCGGGCGGCCAGGTCCTCGGTGATGGCGGCGGCGTAACGGCGGTAGGTGACGCTGGAGTGCGAGAAGTGCTGCCGGCCGCCCCACCACTCGGTGCGGCCGTCCTCGTCCCGGGGCAGCGTGTCCGGGTGGAGCCGGCCCATCCAGGGCGGGGGCGAGGAGGTGGGCGTGGCGAGGACGACCCCGATGCCGTTCTCGTGCATGAGGTCCATCAGCCGGTCCAGCCAGCCGAACTCCCGCGCCCCGGGACGGGGTTCGAGCTTCGCCCAGGAGAAGACGCCGAGGGTGACGGAGTTGACCCCGGCCGCCCGCATGAGGCGTACGTCCTCGTGCCAGGTCTCCTCGGGCCACTGCTCGGGGTTGTAGTCGCCGCCGAAGAGGAGGCGGCCGCGGGTGGCGTCGGCGAGGCCGGGTCGCCCACTGAGGCGCGGCGTGCCCATGACATACCTCGTTCCAGGAGAGGAGGAGCGGTTCAGGAGGAGGAGCGGCCCGGCGCTCTTGAGGGGCGCGGAGGACTGCGCGGCCGGCCACGACGGACCCGCGGCCGAACGACAACCCGGGCTCAAAGGACAGCGGGCCGACCGGCGCCAACAGCGCGAGGTCATCCTTTGACCGCGCCGGTCAGCATCCCCTTCTTGAAGTGCCTCTGGACGAACGGCGAAAGAAACGCGACCGGCAGCAGCGCCAGCACCATGACCGCCATCTGCACGGCGAGTGCGGAGAGCTGTCCCGTCTTGATGGCCTGCCCCAACCCGACCGGCGGTTCCTGCTTCTGGACGAGCTGGATCATGACGTTCTGCAGCGGCATCATGTCCTGGTCGCTCAGGTAGATCGACGCGTTGAACCAGGCACTCCAGTAGCCGACGGCGTAGAAGAGCGTGATCACCGCGATGACGGCGCGGGAGAGCGGGATCACGATCTGCCAGAGGATCCGCCAGTCCCCCGCCCCGTCGATCCGCGCGCTGTCGGTGAGCTCCTGCGAGACGCCCATGAAGAACGCGCGCAGCACCAGGATGTTGAAGACGCTGATCGCGCTCGGCAGGATCAGCGCCAGATACGTGTCCGTCAGCCCCAGCGACTGCACCAGCAGGTACGTGGGGATGAGGCCGGCGCCGAAGAACATCGTCGCGAGCAGGATCATCAGGAACCAGCTGTGCCCGACCGACCCGATACGCGAGAGCCCGTACGCGGAGAGGATGGACACCGCCATCGAGAACAGCGTGCCGACGAGTGTGACGCCCAGGCTGACGACGGTGGCGCGGGTGACCTGCCCGCCGCTCAGCAGCTCCTGGTAGGCGATGAGGGTGATGCCCCTGGGGACCACCACCAGGCCACCGGCCTCGCTGATGGTCTGCTTCGTGGACAGGCTGGTGACGATGACGATCCACAGCGGGAACAGGACGCCCAGGCACGCGATGACCAGGGCGATGACCTTGCCCGCGAGCCCGGCCCTGCCGGGCTCCTCCTCCCAGACGGGCCTCGGCGGCGCCGCCCAGCGGCCGGGCCGCCGCGGGTCCCGGCCGGACGACTTCGGCCGTTCGTCGGTCACAGCGGTCACGGCAGTCACTTCTTGTACACCCCCTGCTCGCCCATGAGATGGGCGACCTTGTTCGCGGCGAGGACGAGGCCGAGACTGACCACGCCCTTGATCAGTCCCGCGGCCGCCGCGTAACTGAAGTCCTGGTTGCGGACGCCGTTCCACCACACATAGGTGTCGAGGACTTCCGCCGCGCCCGGCCCCACCGCGTCCCGCTGCAGCAGGATCTGTTCGAAGCCGACCGTGAGCGCGTCACCGACGCGCAGCACCAGGAGCAGGGCGATCACCGGACGCAGCGCGGGCAGCGTGACGTGCCACATGCGGCGCCACCGGCCGGCCCCGTCCATCGCCGAGGCCTCGTACAGATCGGGGCTGACGGAGGCCAGCGCCGCGAGGAAGACGATGACGCCCCAGCCGGCGTCCTTCCAGACGCCCTCCGCCGTCACCAGGAACTTGAAGATGCCCGGGTCGGTCATGAGGTCGAAGCCCTCGTAGCCGTGCTGTCGCAGGGTCTGCGCGATGATGCCGGCGCCGCCGAAGATCTGCTGGAAGACGGTGATGACGAGCACCCAGGAGAAGAAGTGCGGCAGGTAGAGGATCGCCTGCGACACCGCCCGCACCCGGGGCCTGATCACGCTGTTGATGAGCAGCGCCAGCACGATCGGGATCGGGAAGAAGAGCAGCAGTTGCAGCACGAACAGGACGAGGGTGTTCCGGACGGCGTCCCAGAACGCCGAGTCGTCGAAGAGCCGTGAGAACTGCTCGAAGCCGACCCAGGGGCTGTGGAAGATGGCGACGAAGCCGTTGTCGCTGATGTACGGGTCGTACTCCTGGAAGGCGACGACGTTGCCCAGGATCGGTATGTAGTTGAAGACCAGGACCAGCAGGACGGCCGGCAGGGTCATCAGGACCAGCGTGCGGTCCCGCTTGAACCGGACCTTGAGGGTGCCGCCGTTCGAGGCCTTCTTCGAGGCCTTCTCCAACGCCTTCTTCAGGGTCTTCTTCTCGGCCTTGGAGACCCCGGCGGGCTTGGTGGGCGTACTCCCTCCGTCGTCGGAGGGCGGGGCGGTGTCAGGAGTGGTGCTGCCCGAAGTGGTGCTGTGAGCCACTTCGTCACCCCTGCGCGGATCCGCTGTCGTCCAGCAGCTTCTTGTACCAGTCCCGCAGCTTGTCGCCGCCCTGGCTCTTCCAGTCCGACACGGCCTGCTGCATGTCACTGATCTTCTTGCGGCCTCGGACGACGTCGTCCTCCAGCTGCTCGAAGTCGTTGGAGAGGTTGGTGTAGCGGGTGGGTTCGGTGACCTGGAGGCCGAAGAAGGAGGACTTCTTGGTGAAGGCGCCCATCCGCTGCTGCCATTCGACCTGCGCCTTGGCGACCTCCGGACGGTCGGGGTGCGCGATCGTCGAGGCGGGGCCCGCCAGCATCACGAACGCGTTCAGGACCTCCTGGTTGCCCTTGTCGTTCTTCGTGGGCGTGCCGTCCTTGACCGTGTAGTGCGTGCCCTCGACCCCGTAGTTGGTGAGCATGTACTCCTCGGTGCCGTACGGGGCGGCGGTGACGTTCGCGGCTGCCAGCACGTCGTGGATCACCGCCTTCGACGCCTTCTTGTTGACGAAGGCGAAGATGCTCGCGGGCGCACCGGCCCACAGTGTGGGGTCCCCGCCGTCGTGGCCGAAGATGTCCATGCCGTCGATGCGGAAGTTCTTGTTCTGGGCGGCCTGTTCGGTGGTCTTGGCCCACCAGTGCGAGATGTCGTTGTTGTAGATGAGGACTTCGCCGGAGGTGAAGCGCAGCCCCGAGTCGCCCTGGTTCTGCGCCTTGGCGTCCGGGTGGACGACTCCCGCGGCGTACAGCTTCCGCGTCCACTCCAGCGCTTCGAGGTACTCGTCGGTCTCGACGCGGCAGACCAGCTTGCCGCCGACGGAGTTCCAGCCGAGCGACTTCTCGCTGCCGGACAGCACTCCGAAGCTGCTGAAGGCCGTCCACTTCATGTCGTCGCAGGCCCACACCTTCGCCCTGGCGTTGGTGATCTCCTTGGCCAGGGCCAGGAACTCGGCTGCCGAGGTGGGGAGTTCGTAGCCCTTCTTGTCGAAGATGTCCTTGCGGTAGTACGGCACAATGTTGGTGACGTACGAGCTGGGCATCGGCAGGCCGCGCAGCTTGCCGCCGAAGATGGAGCGCTGCCAGGCGTCGGTCGGGACGGCGGCGAGGTTCGGGTACTCCTCGACCTTGTCACCCGAGAGGTACGGGCCGAGGTCGGCCATCTTGCTGATGATGGCGCTGGGTATCTTGCCGCCCATGTTCCACCCGGGGATCACCACGACGTCCGGCATGTCGCTGGAGGCGAGAACCGCGCCCAGTTTCTCGTCGTACGTGTTGCCGTCCTGGTTCTGCCAGACGACGTTCGCGCCGATCTTCGCGTTCATCGCCTCGTAGTAGGGGTTGTCGCCCTTCGGTGGCGTGCCCCAGAACGGGGACATGATCTTGATGGTGCTGCCCTTGCCGAGCTTCCCGGACACCGAGGTCTTCAGGTCGGCCGTGACGAGCTTGCCGGTGAATCCGAGCGAGGACCCGTTCTTCGACGCGATGTCCGGCGTCACCACGTTCTGCGCCACGAAGGTGGGGAGGATCTTCTTCGCGTCCTTGCCCGAGGTCGTGCCCTCCTTGGAGCCGCCGTCGGAGCCACCGCAGGCGGCCAGCAGCGGCATCCCGCCGGTCATCGCGGCGGTGGCGACCGCCGTGGAGGCGAGGAAGCTTCTCCGGCTCGGGCCGGAGGCAGAGGTGTTCGGCGTCATTGCGTCAACCCTTCATCGCGCACAGCAGGACACCCGGCGGTGTGGCCGTCGGCTGCGGTGTCTTGAGTGGAACTGGCTGAGCTGAAGCGAACTCTCGGAGGCCTGCGCACCCAGGAGCGGCATCCTCGACAGTCGAGAACAGTCGAAGACAGTCAAAGATGGCCTGAGTCAGTCGAAGCGCTTCGATGTTGCTGCGAGGTTAAGTGAACACCTGGGGGTGCACAAGAGCCGATTCCAAACATTCCTCGGAGGCGTGGAGCCCTGAATCGGCCTTCTCTAACCGCCGTCATGACAACGGGACAGCCATGGGGTGGCCATGAGGCCGCCAAGGAGGCGCAGAGTTGCCGCGTCGAGGCGTATCGAGGTGTGTCGGGGTGTCTTGACAGTCGGCCATCGGTCGAATCAGCATCGAAGCGCTTCGAAGAGTCTTCACCGCTCTTCTTCGTCTTCGGCAAAGGGATCCTCGCGTGACTGCACAAATGCCGCCTTTCCGCGACTCGCAGCTGCCGTTCGTGAAGCGCATCGACGATCTTCTGGCGCGGCTCACGCTGGACGAACGGGTGGCGATGCTGCACCAGTTCGGGCCCGCCGTGGAGCGGCTCGGCATCGCCGCGTTCCGCACCGGCCAGGAGGCACTGCACGGGGTGGCCTGGATGGGCCCGGCGACCGTGTTCCCGCAGGCGGTCGGCCTGGGCGCGACCTGGAACGAGGAACTGGTCCGCCGGGTCGGCGAGGCGGTGTCCACCGAGACCCGCACGATGCGCTCGCGCGACGACCGCGTCGGCCTCAACGTCTGGGCGCCCACGGTGAATCTCCTGCGCCACCCTCTGTGGGGCCGCAACGAGGAGGGCTACTCGGAGGACCCGAAGCTGACCTCGGCGATCGCCACCGCGTACACCCGCGGTCTGCGCGGCGACCATCCCGCCTACTGGCGCACGGCCCCCGTCCTCAAGCACTGGCTCGCGCACAACAACGAGACGGGCCGGGCCACCACGTCGAGCTCCGTCCGGCCCCGCGTGCTGCACGAGTACGACCTGCGCGCCTTCCGCGAGACGGTCGAGGCGGGCGCAGTGGCCGGCGTGATGCCCGCGTACAACCTGGTCAACGGCCGCCCCAACCACGTTTCGCCGTATCTGGGCGAGCACCTGCGGGCCTGGACGGACCAGGATCTGCTGGTCTGCTCGGACGCGGGCGCGCCATCGAACCTGGTCGACTTCGAGTACTACTTCGACACGCACGAGGAGGCGACGGCGGCGTCGCTGCTCGCCGGTGTCGACAGCTTCACGGACCACGGCACGGACAGCTCGCAGATCATCGAACGGGTGCGGGGTGCCCTGGACCGGGGCCTGTTGACCGAGGCCGACATCGACGCGGCGGTCCGCCGACAGCTCGCGATCCGCTTCAGGCTCGGCGAGTTCGACCCCCGCCTGGACCCGTACGCGCACTGCAAGGGCTTCGACACCCCCGCGCACCGGTCCCTCGCCCGGGAGGCGGCGGAGCAGTCGGTCGTGCTGCTCAAGAACGACGGGCTGCTCCCGCTCACCGGGGAGAGCACCCGCATCGCGGTGGTCGGCCTCCTCGCTGACGAGTGCAAGCTCGACTGGTACAGCGGCACCCTGATCCACCGCTCCACCCCGCTCGAAGGCCTGTACGAACGCTTCGGCGCCGACCGCGTGGACTTCGCCGAGGGCGTGGACCGCGTACGCCTCAAGACCTCCGACGGTACGTACCTGAGCGTTCCGCGGGCGGACGACGCGAGCGACGAGGTCCGCGGGGCCGGAGGCGCGCTGGACCCGGCCCTCCTCGCGGGCCGCACCGACCTGCCTGCGCTCACCACCGACGCCGTGGGCACCGAACTCGCGCTGGTCGACTGGGGCGAGGGTCTCCTCACCTTCCGCGCTCCCGACGGCCGCTACCTCTCGGTCGCGGAGGACGGCTTCGTCCGCGCCTCGGCGGACCAGCCCGGCGGCTGGGTCGTCCAGGAGACGTTCCGGCTGGAACCGCACGGTCCCCGCGACTCCCACAGTTCGCCCGGTTCGCCCGGTTCGCACAGTTCCCACGATTCGCACAGTTCCCACGATTCGCACAGTTCCCACGATTCGCACAGTTCCCACGATTCGCACAGTTCCCACGGTTCCCACGGGAACGGGCACCTCCTGAAGCACATCGGTACGGGCAGCTACGTCTCTGTCACCGCCGACGGAGTAAAGGTTGCCGACGAGAACCCGGTGATCATCGAGCTGGAGACCAGGGAGCGCGGCGAGGAGGCGGTGGCGCGCGCGGCGGCCTCGGCCGACGTCGTGCTCGTGGTCGCGGGCAACGACCCGCACATCAACGGGCGCGAGACGGAGGACCGCACCACCCTCGCCCTCCCCGCCCACCAGCGGCGGCTGCTGGACGCGGCGCGGGCCACGAACCCGCGCACGGCCCTGGTCATCACGTCCTCATACCCCTACGCGATCGACCCCACGGACCTCCCCGCGGCCCTCTGGACGGCCCACGGCGGCCAGGCGGCCGGCACCGCCCTGGCCCGTGTCCTGGCGGGAGACGTCTCCCCGGCGGGCCGGCTGCCCCAGACCTGGTACGCCTCGGACGCGGACCTGCCCGGTCTCCTCGACTACGACGTGATCGGCAGCCGCCAGACGTATCTGTACTTCGAGGGCACCCCGCTCTTCCCGTTCGGCCATGGCCTGTCGTACGCGTCCTTCGTGTACGGGGACTTCGCGGCGCTCGTCGGGGAGGAGTCCGTGCAGGTCACCTTCACGGTCACCAACACCGGCGGCACGGCGGCCGACGAGGTGGCCCAGCTCTACGGCCGTCCGGTGGCCCCGTCCGTCCCGCGCCCCCGGCGTGCGCTGCTGGCCCACCGCCGCGTCCACCTCGCCCCGGGCGCCACCACGGAGCTGGCCTTCGAACTCCCGCTCTCCGCCTTCGAGTTCTGGGACGTCACCCATGGCACCTGGCGCCTGGAACCCGGTGCGTACGACTTCCTGGCGGGCGCGTCCAGCGAGGACATCCGCCTGCGCGGGACGATCGAACTGGACGGCACGCCCACCGCTCCCCGCCCGGTCCTCGAACGCGGGCTGGACGCCGCCTGCTTCGACGAGCAGCGGGACGCCGAGATCGTCGACCGCGCGAAGCTGGCGGGCGACGCGGTGACCCCGGCGGACGGCGATGACGGCGATGACGGCGCGGCCGAACTGACGTACCGGGCCTGCGACTTCGGCCCGGGCGCCGGATCCGTGACGGTCGAGGTGGCGGGCGGGGGCAGCCTCGAACTGGCTCTGGACAACGGGCGGGTACTCGCGCGCCTGGACATCGGGCCCACGGCGGGCCCGTACGCCTACACGACCGTCACCGCCGCACTCCGGTCGCGGGTGTCAGAGGTGCACGACCTGTGCGTGGAACTGCGCGGCCCGCTGCGGCTCGCACACGTCGGCTTCTCCGGCTGAGAGCCTGTGGGCTGGGACCGGGCCGGGGCCGATGTCGCACGGCGACGGCCGGGGCCCCCGCACAGCGGGCTCCGGCCGTCGATCAGCGTCTGGTCTCAGAGAGCGAGCCCCGTGAGGACGAGCACGCGCTCGTACGTGTAGTCGTCCATGGCGAAGCGCACGCCTTCCCGGCCGACGCCGGACTGCTTCACACCGCCGTACGGCATCTGGTCGGCGCGGTACGAGGGAACGTCGCCGATCACCACACCGCCCACCTCCAGCGCCCGGTGGGCCCGGAAGGCAGCCTGGAGATCGTGGGTGAACACACCGGCCTGCAGCCCGTACTTGGACTCGTTGACGGCGGCGAAGGCGGCGGCCTCCCCCGTCACCTTCTGCACGGTGAGGACGGGTCCGAAGACCTCCTCGCAGGAGATCGTCACCCCGTCCGGTACGCCGGCCAGCACGGTCGGCGCGTACGAGGCGCCGTCGCGCTTGCCACCGGCGAGCAGTTCGGCGCCGGCCCCGACGGCCTCGTCGACCCACGACTCCACCCGCCTGGCGGCGTCCTCGCTCACCAGCGGACCGACATCGGTCGCGTCGTCGGACGGGTCCCCGGTCACCTGGGCCCCGACCGCGGCGACGATCCGGGGCAGCAGCCGCTCGTACACCGACGCGTCCGCGACGACCCGCTGCACGGAGATGCAGGACTGCCCGCCCTGGTAGTTGCTGAAGGTCGCGATGCGGTCCGCGGCCCGGTCGAGGTCCTCGTCGCTCGCCCAGTCGGCGAGCACGACGGCCGCCCCGTTGCCGCCGAGCTCCAGGGTGAGGTGCTTGCGCGGTACGGAGTCCATGATCGCGTAACCGACCTTGTCGGACCCGGTGAAGGAGATGACGGGCAGCCGTTCGTCCTGCACCAGCGCGGGCATCTTGTCGTTGGCGACGGGCAGCACCGACCAGGAGCCGGCCGGCAGCTCGGTCTCGGCCAGCAGCTCGCCGATGAGCAGACCGCTCAGCGGGGTCGCGGGGGCGGGCTTCAGAATGATCGGCGCGCCCGCGGCGATGGCCGGAGCGATCTTGTGGGCGCACAGGTTGAGCGGGAAGTTGAAGGGTGCGATGCCGAGCACGACGCCCTTCGGGAAGCGCCGGGTGAGAGCGAGCCGGCCCTGGCCGCCGGGGTCGGTGTCGAGCCGCTGGGCCTCTCCACCGTTGAACCGGCGGGCCTCCTCGGCCGCGAACCGGAACACGGACACGGCCCGGCCGACCTCACCGCGGGCCCACTTGACCGGCTTGCCGTTCTCGGCGGAGATGAGCCGGGCGATCTCCTCGGTCCGCTCCACGAGCCGCCTGCTCACGTGGTCCAGGGCGGCGGCCCGCACATGGGCCGGCGTGGCGGCGAACTCGTCCCGCACGGCGTACGCGGCCGCGACGGCCTCCTCGACCTGGGCGTCACTCGGCACGCCGACCCTGCCGACGAGGTGCCCGTCCCAGGGCGACGTGACGTCGAAGGTGGCCTCACCGGTGGCCTGGCGACCGGCGAGCCAGAAGGCATGGGTGGAAGTCATCGAGTTCCCGGCCCTTCCGTTGGTGTGTCTGGGTGCTGACCACCCCACGGTAGGCCTGGGACACCGCTATCCCACTTGTCCGGCCCGGAGCACTGCGCCCCGCCCCCACTCCGCTTTGTCACATGCAGCCCACGGCACAGCCACGGCCTGAGGGGCACGGGCAACTGCGCAGGACCCCGGCCCTCACCGGCGGCGCGCACCCGGCGACGCCCCGGGCGCCAGCCGGCCTACTCCCCCGCCGTCCCGGACACCGCGCCCGTCGCGGACGCCGTCGCCGCCGTCGCCTTCAGGGCCAGCCACAGCTCCATCCGCACATCCGGATCGTCCAGAGACCGGCCGAGGATCTCCTCGACCCGCCGCATCCGGTACCGCAACGTATGCCGATGCACCCCGAGATCCGCCGCCGCCGCGTCCCACTGACCGTGCCGCGACAGCCACGCCCGCAGCGAGGCGACCAGATCGCCCCGTCCCGTCGCGTCGTGCTCGCGCAACGCCCGCAGAAGCCCGTCGGCGAAGGCCCGCACCGCGTCGTCCGCCAGCAGCGGCACCACGGACCCCGTGGCCACCTCCTCGTGCTCGACCAGCACCCGCCCCCGCCGCCGGGCGACGGACAGCGCCTGCTCGGCCTGCTTGTAGGCGGCCCCGGCGGCGACGGGACCGGCCGGCGCGGAAACCCCCACGACCAGCTCGTCCTCGTCCGCCCCCTGTTCGGAACCGCCGCGCGCCATGGCGACGGTCTCCGCGTACCGGCCGCAGGCGGCGACCACCTCGCCCCCGTCCGCGGCGAGCACCACGACCCGCTCCCCGTCGGGCACGACCAGCACGGCCTCGCCGGACCGCGCGGCCGCGAACTCCACGACCTCGACGAGCCCACCCACCAGATCGCCTCCGGCGTCGGCGAGCACGGCCACGGCCGCCTCGACCTTCGCCGCGTCCATCTCGTCGGCACCGGCATCGCCCCCGGCGCCGCCGCGAGCCCGCGCCCGCCCTGCGGACGCCGAAGCGGCCTCGGCGAGCATCATGCGGTAGGGCGCGTCCAGCAGCCCCCCGTACAGGTCCCCGGCCACCCCCCGGGCGTGATCGGAATGCCCGGCGAGCAGCATCCGCAGCACGGCCGCCCCGATCCGCTGCTCGGCGGCGTACAGCGACCGGGACCGTTCCGTGGTGAGCGTCAGCAGGGCGATCGCGGAGTGCACGGCATACCGCTCGGCCGTGCCCAGCGCGGCCGCGGTCCCGACGGCGAGCGCGGCACGGGCGCGCCGTCCGGTCCCCAGCGAGTGCAGTTCGACGCGGTCCTCGTAGTCCTCGCCGTCCTCACCGTCCTCCGTACCCCCGCCGACGACGGAACTCGCGGGCGCTGGGCGCTCCCGCAACCGCTCCACGTCCCCGGTGATCCGGGCGGCCCTGCGCCCCGCCCATTCCGGCGCGGTGGCGACGACGGCCCCGGAGGCGTCGTACAGCGCGGTCCATCCGTCGACCTGTGAGGCGAGCGCGGACAGCAGCCCTTCGGGCCCGCCGCTCAGCGCCTGCTTCGTCAGTTCGCGCTGCGCGGCGAACCCGGCGGTCACCGCCCGGTACTGGTCGGCGGCGATGGCCGCGGACACGGCTTTGCTGATGGCGAGAAAGGGGGTGCGCCGAGGGACCTCAAGCAGCGGCAGCCCCTCTTCCACCGCCGCGTCGGCCAGCGCCTCGGGAATCTGTTCGTAGTGCACGCCGACGGCGAAGCCCAGCCCGGCCACGCCCGCCCCGACCAGCCGCTTCACATACTGCCGCATGGCGTCGGCGTCCTCGGCGTCCAGCTTGAGGGCGGTGATGAGCAGGAGCTCCCCGCCCTCCATGTACGGCACGGGGTCGGTGAGCTCGCTGGCGTGGACCCAGCGGACGGGGGTGTCCAGCCGTTCCCGGCCCGCGCGCACGGTGAGTTTGAGCGCCGAGTGATGGACGAGCGAGGCGAGCGTGGGGGGCATGAGGCCTTCAGGTCTTCAGGTCTTCACAGGTTCTTCGACGGTCACGGACGAGGTGATTTTTTGGCCGCGATGTATGAACGACCTATGTAGATTCTGCCTTACTGTCCGGTCGAGCGGTGACCGTATGTCCGGACGTCCTGCTGGACGCGCCCCTGAAAACTCCGGCGTGGCTCGGTTTCCCGGGTTCCGGCTCAGTTACCCGGGTTCCGGCTCAGCTTCCCGGGTTCCGCAGGTCCACCAGCAAGGGTGGCGCGTACTCTCCCCGCACGCTGGTGAGCGAGAGCACCGCGTGCCCCGGCGGCACCCCGTGCGCCAGCTCGGACGCCGACCAGCGCTCCCGTTCGACCTGCCGCACGGTCACGGCCCGGGCGGTGGGCGCGTTCCCGGTGATCACCCGGCGCAGCATGTGGACGGCCTTCCCGGCCGGTGTCTCCGCGATGATCTGCCGGTCGGTGACGTCCCGCGCCTCGATCCACTCCTTGCCCCACACCTCGGCGAAGTCCTGCCCGTCCCACGGGGTGAGCCCGGACAGCGCCACCCGGCACCCGACCGCGCCGAGCAGCGGTGACCGCAGCGGCCGCGGCGCGTCGTCGAGCGTGCGCAGGGTCATCACGACCCCGGCGTTGGCGGACCGCAGCCGCTGGATCCCCCGTACGGCCTCGGGGGTGAGGACCCCGGTGGCGTCGTCGAGTACGAGGCAGGCGAAGAGGGACCGGTCCTCGCGTACCGCGACGCTGGCCGCGAACTGGGCGAGCACGAGCCGCGACAGAATCCGTGAGGCGTCCGCGTGCCCGCGCTGGGGCAGATCGATCCGCACGCGTACGGGATGGTCGAGCGCGCGCAGCGAGAACGGCCGGGACTGTCCGGACGTGTCGAAGAATCCGGCGAAGGCGGGCCGGTCGAGCAACGCCACCCGGTCCGCGAGCACGTTCCCCACGTCACCGGACTGCCCCAGCTGCCGCTCCCGCGCGTCGAGTTCCCGCAGCAGCGACTCCTGTCCGCCTTCGGTGAGCGCCTTGCGGAGCGCCGCGAGCGGGCCGGGCGCGCCGTCGAGGAGCTGCCTCAGTTCGGGCACGGACGGAAAGCGTCCGTGGACACCCCGGTACGGCCCGAGCAGCTGGGCGAGCACGGTGGTGGACCGCCGGCTCTCCCCGCTGGGGTGCGGGTCGGCGAGATCACCGACGAGCGCCTCGGCGAGCACGGCCGCGGCCTCGTCCGGGTCGGTGGTGCCACCGTACAGATCGAGGTCGTACACGGACTCGGGATGACCCACCCGCACCACGACGTCGTACGCGTCCACCGCCCCGAGGCCCGCCCCCGCGGCCCCCACGACGACCACGGCCGCCCGTCCGGCGAGCGCGTGCAGGCACAGCGACTCGGTGAGCGGCCAGACGACACCGCCGGTCTTGCCGGATCCGGCGGGTCCGACGGCGAGCAGCGAGGTCCCCAGCAGCTCGGGCGCGAGCGCCAGGCCGGTGCCGCGGTACGCGTACGGGTTGCGCGGGTCGTCGGCGGTCGTGCCGAGGCGCACCTGCCCCGTGACGAGGTCGTGCTGCGCGAGCCGACCCGGCAGGTCCCGCTCACCCGAGGGGTGCAGACAGGCGGCCGCGCCCTCGCTCAGCACGGCACCGGTGAAGGTGGCGAGGCTGTGCCGCCCGCTGCGCACGCTCTGCCAGGCGCGGGCGATCCGCGCGTGGTCGACGTCGCGCATCAGTCCGGCCCGCGCGTCGGCGCCGAGTCGTTCGGCGGCGTCGACGGCCCCGGCGGCCCGCAGCTCGTGCCACTGAGTGGGGTCCTCCTCCGGCAGCAGCGGAGCCTGCTCGGGCACGGCTCGTCGCAGGCGGGGAGCCACGAAGCGGCGCCAGACCTCACTCCAGCGGCCCAGACGCCCCACACCGATCATGATCGCGAACACGACAAGAACGGTGTATCCCTCCCACACGAGGAGACGGACCACCTGGCTGTCGCTGGCCCGCCAGGAATCCGGCGTGAACAACTTGAGCGGCAGGATCCACCAACTGCCGAAATAGCCGTTGGACAGCAGGGACCAGATCAGCCACCCCACGAGGAAGGCGATCAGCGCCCCGCTCAGCAGCTGCCGGGTCGGAATCTCCTCCGGCTCCTCCTCCGGCCGGGGCCGGTGTCCGAAGCGCCACACGCCGGGCGCGGCCTCGGGCCGCGGGGTCCGCAGCCAGGTGAGGAAGGTGGAGCCGTCCGGCAGCGGTGGCGCTCCGGGTGCCCGTGCGGGACGCGGCGGCACCTGGGGCGGCCCGGCCGGCCGCGGCACACGATCGGCGTGCGTGCTCCGTGCGTCGTGCGTGCCGTCGCTGTTCATCGCCTCTGCCACCCCTGACCAGCCGCTCCGTACGTGGTGTTCGAGTCAATCTAACGCCCCGCCAAAGGGAGTTCACCGCTCACCGGGCCGGGTACGCGACGAGCGGACGCCGGGTCTTCTCGGCGCTCCCGGCCGCACCGTGTCCAGGACGCCATGTCCACGACGGACAACCCGTGTCCGGGACAACGCCCAGATGGAGCATGCCCACTCTCCGTTCCCGGCCCTAGCCTGCGAAGAAGGAAGCTGGGCGCGCGGGAGAAACCGCCTGCCGACCGCCCGTCGGCCGCCCGCCCGCCGCCCGCCATCCGTGTGCCAACCGCCCGTCAGTCGTTCGCCAGCCGTACGCAAGACCCCAGGGAGCCCCTCATGAGCACAGTTCCGCAGGAGCGCCGCATCGTCACCGCCATTCCCGGCCCGAAGTCGCAGGAACTGCAGGCCCGCCGCAACGCCGCGGTCGCGGCCGGTGTGGGGTCCGTGCTGCCCGTCTTCACCGCGCGCGCCGGTGGCGGGATCCTTGAGGACGTCGACGGGAACCGGCTGATCGACTTCGGTTCCGGCATCGCGGTGACGAGCGTCGGCGCCTCCGCCGAGGCCGTCGTACGCCGGGCCGCCGCCCAGCTCCAGGACTTCACCCACACCTGTTTCATGGTCACGCCGTACGAGGGTTACGTGGCCGTCGCCGAGGCGCTCGCCGAGCTGACGCCCGGGGACCACGCCAAGAAGAGCGCCCTCTTCAACAGTGGCGCCGAGGCCGTCGAGAACGCCGTCAAGATCGCCCGCTCGTACACGAAGCGGCAGGCCGTCGTCGTCTTCGACCACGGCTACCACGGCCGGACCAACCTCACCATGGCGCTGACCGCGAAGAACATGCCGTACAAGCACGGCTTCGGCCCGTTCGCGCCCGAGGTCTACCGCGTCCCGGTGGCGTACGGCTACCGCTGGCCGACCGGCCCGGAGAACGCGGGCCCCGAGGCCGCCGCGCAGGCCATCGACGAGATCACCAAGCAGGTCGGCGCGGACAACGTGGCCGCGATCATCATCGAGCCCGTACTCGGCGAGGGCGGCTTCATCGAGCCCGCCAAGGGCTTCCTGCCGGCGCTCAGCCGGTTCGCGACGGACAACGGCATCGTCTTCGTCGCCGACGAGATCCAGTCCGGGTTCTGCCGTACCGGCCAGTGGTTCGCCTGCGAGGACGAGGGCATCGTCCCGGACCTGATCACCACCGCCAAGGGCATCGCGGGCGGTCTGCCGCTCGCCGCCGTGACCGGCCGCGCCGAGATCATGGACGCCGCGCACGCGGGCGGCCTGGGCGGCACCTACGGCGGCAACCCGGTGGCCTGCGCCGGCGCGCTCGGCTCGATCGAGACGATGAAGGAGCTGGACCTCAACGCGAAGGCGAAGAACATCGAGGCCGTCATGAAGGCCCGCCTGGGCGCGATGGCGGAGAAGTTCGCCCACAACGATCGATGCAGCATCGGCGACGTCCGCGGCCGGGGCGCGATGATCGCGATCGAGCTGGTCAAGGACCGTACGACGAAGGAGCCGAACGCGGAGGCGACCGCCGCGCTCGCCAAGGCCTGCCACCAGGAGGGCCTGCTGGTCCTGACCTGTGGCACCTACGGCAACGTGCTGCGCTTCCTGCCGCCGCTGGTCATCGGCGAGGACCTGCTGACCGAGGGGCTCGACATCATCGAGCAGGCTTTTGCCCGCATCTGAGCGGGATCCGTCTCATCGGTTCCGGTCTCGGGGCCGTGAGGAGCGGGGCGTGTGAAGAAGGTGTGCGAGGTACATGGCGGGAGCCGATTCGGCCTGTCGGACTCCCTCCCCCTGTCGTAGGTTCTAGGCAGATGAGAGATACACCCCGCCCACAGGGGACTGTGGGTGACATCAGGACGGGGCCTCCCCAGCTTCGCCCTGGTCGTGCCTTCGCGCACACAACCGGAGCCTTGCGCTCCGGATATCCTCACCGATCGGACAGTCGCTCGCCCCAAACCCCCCGGGGCGTGCGACAACCCGGTCCCACAGGCCGCCTCGGCGCCCTTTCGTGAACATCCGCGCAAGCGGATCGCAGCGGACGGCCCGAAGCGCCGGTACCACCGAAGGGCTTGCACCTACCCCCCCTGGTGCAAGCCCTTCGGCGTATCCGGAGACACATACGGACACCCTCTCGTGGGCGCGGCCGGCCGTTCCTGCCACGCTGGGTGTCATGCCCACCGCCCCGGAGCAGCAGGACCCGCCCCCACCCCCGCCACAACCACGGCCTGCCGCTCCCGGCGCAGGGCGGCCCCCCGCTCGGGTGCGGCCGGCCCTGGCCCTGGGTCCACTCGTCCTCCTCTTCGCCTTCCTCACCTGGCAGGCCGCCCTCGACACCCCGCTGCGCCGCGCCGACGAGCGCCTCGCCGGGGCCATCGCGGGCAGCCGCCTCCCGGAGGGCGCCGCCGAGTTCCTCGCGGACCTCGGCAACCTCATGGTCGCCCTCCCGGTCCTGCTCGCGGTCGCCGCGTACGTCTCGTGGCGCGCCCTGCGCGCGGGCCTGCCCCGCTGGTGGTTCCCGCCGCTCGGGGCCCTGATCACCATGGCCGCCGTACCGGTCCTGGTCGTCCCGCTGAAGGAAGCCGTCGGCCGCACCGGCCCGCCCGGTGCGGCGGGCGACGGCTACTACCCCTCGGGCCACACCGCCACGGCCGCCGTCGCCTATGGAGCCGCCGTCCTCCTCCTGCTCCCCTGGCTCCACAACCGCTACCTCCGCCGCGAACTCACCATCGCCTGCCTGGTCCTGGTGGCATCGGTGAGCTTCGGCCTGATCCGCCGCGGCTACCACTGGCCACTGGATGTGGCGGGGAGCTGGTGCCTGAGCGCCGTGCTGCTGCTGGGCCTCTCGCTGTTCCTGACCCGCGGCAGCCCGACCGCCCGTCCGGCGTAGCGGCGGTCCGTCATCCGCGGTCATCGGTCGCCAGACCCGCCGCCGCCTCGTGCATGGCCAGTTCCAGCAGCGTCGGGTCGGTGAGCGTGCCGGAACCGTCCGGGGGGACCAGCCAGCGGACCCCGCCGGTCGACCGCCCGGGATAGGGCACCACGATCCACGTACCGCGTCCCGCTGAGCGCACCCCCGTGCCGAGCCAGCGTGCGGCCGTCCCCGGCGGGACGAAGAAACCCGTCCGCGCGTCGCCGAAGTCGGCGAGCACCGGGCCCGGCTGGTCGAGCACACGGGTCAGCACGTCGAGCGTCGGCCAGCCCAGCCGGCCCGGCAGGATGAGCACGTCCCAGGCCCTGCCCGCCGGCAGCAGCGCGATCCCCATCGGGTTGCGCTCCCATTCCCAGCGGCAGGCGTCGGGATCCGGTGCCACGGATGCCAGCCACTCGACCGCCGTCTTGGCCCCTGTCATGGCGGAACCTCCCTCTCTCGTGCTCTCGGGTCGACGCTGGTCGCGTCAGAGGGGAGAGGGAGGTTCGGGCCCGGCATTACGCGGCTTCCCGCCACGGATTTGCCACAGGTCCGTCGAATCCGTCGAAAGGTGACGGCGGGCCCCATGAGACGACGGGCCCCATGAAAGGTGACGTGTCCGGCTCAGCTGTCGAAGCCGAGCCCCACCCGGTCCATGGTCCGCAGCCACAGATTGCGCCGGCCGCCGTGTGCGTCCGCGCGGGCGAGCGACCACTTGGTGAGCGCGATGCCCGTCCACGCGAACGGCTCCGGCGGGAAGGGCATCGGCTTCCTGCGGACCATCTCAAGGGACGTACGCTCGGTGGCTTCCCCAGCCAGCAGGTCGAGCATCACGTCCGCGCCGAACCGGGTCGCCCCGACGCCGAGGCCCGTGTAGCCCGCCGCGTAGGCGACCCGCCCCCGGTGTGCCGTGCCGAAGAAGGCCGAGAAACGGGAGCACGTGTCGATCGCGCCGCCCCACGCGTGGGTGAAACGGACCCCCTCCAGCTGCGGGAAGCAGGTGAAGAAGTGTTCGGCGAGCTTCGCGTACGTGTCCGGCCGGTCGTCGTACTCGGCGCGCACCCGGCCGCCGTACGGGTAGACCGCGTCGTAGCCGCCCCACAGGATCTGGTGGTCGGCGGACAGCCGGAAGTAGTGGAACTGGTTCGCCGAGTCCCCGAGGCCCTGCCGGTTCTTCCAGCCGATCGAGGCGAGCTGCCCGGCGGTCAGCGGCTCAGTCATCAGCGCGTAGTCGTAGACCGGGACGGTGTACGGGCACACCCGCTTGACCAGGTTCGGGAAGATGTTGGTGCCGAGGGCGACCCGGCGGGCCCGCACACTGCCGTACGGGGTGCGTACGGCCATCGCGGCTCCGTACGGCTTCAGGGTGAGCGCGGGTGTGTTCTCGTACACGCGGACACCCAGCTCGACGCAGACGCGCTTGAGTCCCCAGGCGAGTTTGGCGGGGTGCAGCATGGCGACGCCCCGGCGGTCGTACAGGCCCGCGAGGAAGGTCGGCGAGTCCACCTGTTCCCGTACGGCTCCGGCGTCCAGGTATGCGACGCCTTCGGCCAGCCCCCGCCACCGCAACTCCTCGTACCACTCGCGCAGTTCGGCCGCCTGGTACGGCTCGGTGGCCACGTCGATCTCGCCGGTGCGCTCGAAGTCGCAGTCGAGGGCGTAGCGGGCGACGGTCGCCTCGATGCCGTCGAGGTTGCGGGCGCCCAGCTCCGCCAGCCGGTGGATCTCGTCGGGCCAGCGGGTCAGGCCATTGGCCAGGCCGTGGGTGAGGGAGGCGGCGCAGAAACCGCCGTTGCGGCCCGAGGCGGCCCAGCCCACCTCGCGGCCCTCGACCAGGACGACCTCCCGCCCCGGGTCGCGCTCCTTGGCGAGGAGCGCGGTCCACAGTCCGCTGTAGCCGCCGCCGACGACGAGCAGGTCACAGGTCTCGGCGGTGGTGAGCGCGGGCTCGGGGCGGGGCTTTCCGGGGTCGTCCAGCCAGTACGGGACCGGCTGGGCCTCGGAAAGGGACTTCGCCCAGTTCTTGCCGTTCTTGCTGTTCTTGCCGTTCTTACTGCTCATGCTGCTCTTGCTGTTCTTGTTCCGGCTCATGGCGCTCGGGGCCATGATTTCAACTCCCCACAGGAAGGTTGCGGTTATACCTTTTGGCGGTTGCGGCGATTCCCTATGACCATTCCGGCCAGCACGAACAGTACGGCGACGAGGAACATGGCCGTGCCGATGACGTTGATCTGGACGGGTGTTCCGCGCTGCGCCGAACCCCAGACGAACATGGGGAACGTGACCGTCGAGCCGGCGTTGAAATTGGTGATGATGAAATCGTCGAAGGAGAGCGCGAAGGCGAGCAGCGCTCCCGCGGCGATCCCGGGCGCGGCGATGGGCAGCGTGACGCGTACGAACGTCTGCACGGGACCCGCGTACAGGTCCTGCGCGGCCTGCTCCAGGCGCGGGTCCATCGACATCACGCGTGCCTTGACGGCGGTGACCACGAAGCTCAGACAGAACATGATGTGGGCGATCAGGATCGTCCAGAAGCCCAGCTGAGCGCCCAGGTTGAGGAAGAGCGTGAGCAGCGAGGCGGCCATGACGACCTCGGGCATCGCCATCGGCAGGAAGATCAGCGAGTTCACGGCGCCGCGCGCGCGGAAACGGTAGCGGACCAGTGCGAAGGCGATCATCGTGCCCAGGGCGGTGGCGCCCAGCGTCGCCCAGGCGGCGATCTGCAGACTCAGCGAGAGCGAGCCGCACAGATCGACGACCCCGCAGGGATCGGTCCAGGCGTCCGTGGAGAACTGCTGCCATTCGTAGTTGAAGCGCCCCTTCGGATTGTTGAAGGAGAACACCGTGACGACGATGTTTGGCAGCAGCAGATAGCCGAGGGTCAGCAGACCCGCGATGACGACGAGGTGACGCTTCAGCCAGCGTAGGACGGCCATCTAAACCAGATCCTCCGTCCCGGACTTGCGAATGTAGAGCGTGACGACGGCGAGAATCCCCGCCATGAGAATGAAGGAGAGGGCCGCGGCCGTCGGATAGTCGAGGATGCGCAGGAACTGCGTCTGGATGACGTTTCCGACCATGCGGGTGTCGGTGGAGCCGAGCAGGTCGGCGTTCACGTAGTCGCCGCTCGCCGGGATGAACGTGAGCAGCGTCCCGGAGACGACACCGGGCATCGACAGCGGGAACGTCACCTTGCGGAAGGTCGTGAAGGGCTTCGCGTACAGGTCGCCCGCCGCCTCGTGCAGCCGTCCGTCGATGCGTTCGAGTGAGGTGTAGAGCGGCAGGATCATGAACGGCAGGAAGTTGTACGTGAGACCGCAGACCACCGCGAGCGGCGTGGCCAGCACACGGTCGCCCGCGGTGATGCCGAGCCAGCTCGTGACGTCCAGGACGTGCAGCGAGTTGAGGGCGCCGACGACCGGGCCGCCGTCCGCGAGGATCGTCTTCCAGGCGAGCGTACGGATCAGGAAGCTGGTGAAGAACGGCGCGATGACCAGGATCAGGATCAGGTTGCGCCAGCGGCCCGCGCGGAACGCGATCAGATACGCGAGCGGGTAGCCGAGCAGCAGGCACAGGATCGTGGCGGTGCCGGCGTAGCCGATGGAACGCAGGAACTGCGGCCAGTAGTCGGCCACCGCGTCCCAGTAGGTCGCGAAGTGCCAGGTGACCTTGTAGCCCTCCTCCAGGGAGCCCGTCTGCACGGACGTGGAGGCCTGGTAGACCATCGGCAGGGCGAAGAAGACGACCAGCCAGAGAATGCCGGGGAGCAGCAGCCAGTACGGGGTGAGGCGGCCCCGTTTCCTGGGCGGGCGCTCCTTCGGCCCGGGCGTCGGCGCCAGGGGTGGCGCGTCGGTGACGGTCGTCATCAGGCCGCCTCCTCCTCGACCGTTTCGACGCCGGCGTCGCCCGTTTTCCCAGCAGATACAGCCTGGGCGGCGTCCAGGCCGAAGGTGTGCGCCGGGTTCCAGTGCAGGACCACCTCGGCGCCGGGCACGAGCCGTGCGTCGCGGTCGATGTTCTGGGCGTAGACCTCGAACTCCGGGCAGACCGGGCTGTCGATGACGTACTGCGTGGAGACGCCGATGAAACTGGAGTCGGCGATCGTGCCGGTGATGCGGTTGCGGCCCGCCGGGATCTCGCCCGCCTCGTCTGCGTGCGTGAGGGCGATCTTCTCGGGGCGCACGCCCACCAGCACCTTGCCGCCGGTCGTCGTGGGCGCGGAACAGCGCGACTTCGGCAGGATGAGCTTGCCGCCGCCCGCCTTGAGGACGATGTCCTCGCCGCTCCTGGTGTCGACCTCGGCCTCGATGAGGTTGGAGGTGCCGAGGAAGTTGGCGACGAACGTGGTGTTCGGGTTCTCGTAGAGGTCGGCGGGCGAGCCGAGCTGTTCGACGCGGCCCGCGTTCATCACGGCGACCGTGTCGGCCATCGTCATGGCCTCCTCCTGGTCGTGCGTGACATGGATGAAGGTGATGCCGACCTCGGTCTGGATGCGCTTGAGCTCCAGTTGCATCTGACGGCGCAGCTTGAGGTCGAGGGCGCCGAGGGGCTCGTCGAGGAGGAGCACCTTGGGGGCGTTGATCAGCGCGCGGGCCACGGCGACGCGCTGTTGCTGGCCGCCGGAGAGCTGGTGGGGCTTCTTGCGGACCTGCTCGCCGAGCTGGACCAGGTCGAGCATGTCCACGACGCTCTTCTTCACCGACTTGATGCCGCGCCGGCGCAGACCGAAGGCGACGTTCTCGAAGATGTCGAGGTGTGGGAAGAGGGCGTACGACTGGAAGACCGTGTTCACCGGACGCCGGTAAGGGGGCAGGTTCGTCACGTCCTGGTCGCCGAGGGCGACGGTGCCGGAGGAAGGGTCTTCCAGGCCGGCGATCATCCGCAGGGTGGTGGTCTTGCCGCAGCCCGACGCTCCCAGAAGGGCGAAGAACGAGCCCTGGGGCACGGTCAGATCGAGCGGCTGGACGGCGGTGAAGGAGCCGTAGGTCTTACTGATTCCCGAAAGACGGACGTCGCCGCCGGTGTCTGTACTGCTCTTCGTGCTGTTCTTCGTGCTGTTCTTCGTGGTCACGGCGATCACGCCCCCGTCAGCTTGGCGAACTTCTCTTCGTAGGCCGTCTCTTCCTTGGTGCTCAGGGAGCGGAAGGAGTGCGACTTGGCCGCCATGGCGGCATCGGGAATGATCAGCGGATTGTCCGCCGCCGCCTTGTCGATCTTCGCCAGTTCGGGCTTCACCCCGTCGACGGGACAGACGTAGTTGATGTACGCGGCCAGCTGTGCGGCCGGACCGGGCTCGTAGTAGTAGTCGATGAGCCGCTCGGCGTTGGTCTTGTGCCGTGCTTTGCCGGGGACCAGCAGGTTGTCCGTGGATGTCAGATAACCGCTGTCCGGGATGACGAAGTCGACGTCCGGACTGTCCGCCTTGAGCTGGACGACGTCGCCGGCCCAGGCGACACAGGCCGCCAGGTCGCCCTTGGTGAGGTCGGACGTGTAGTCGTTGCCGGTGAAGCGGCGTATCTGGCCCTTGTCGACGGCCTTCTGGAGACGGGCGATCGCCGCGTCGAAGTCGTCGTCCGTGAACTTCGCCGGGTCCTTGCCCAGGTCGAGCAGCGTCATGCCCATGCTGTCGCGCATCTCGGACAGCAGGCCGATGCGCCCCTTGAGCTTGGGGTTGTCGAGCATGTCGGAGAGCGACTTCACCTCCACGCCGTCCAGCGCCTTCTTGTTGTAGGCGATGACGGTGGAGATACCGGTCCAGGGATACGAGTACGAGCGTCCCGGGTCCCAGTCGGGGGTTCGGAACTGCTGGGAGAGGTTGGCGTAGGCATGCGGCAGGTTGGACGCGTCCAGCTTCTGCACCCAGCCGAAGCGGATCAGCCGCGCGGCCAGCCAGTCGGTGACACAGATGAGGTCGCGCCCGGTGTCCTGGCCCGCCGCGAGCTGCGGCTTGAGCTTCCCGAAGAACTCGACGTTGTCGTTGATGTCCTCGGTGTACTTGACCTTGATGCCGGTGCGTTCGGTGAACGCGTCGAGCGTGGGGTGGCGCTTCTCGCTGTCGTCGACGTCCATGTACTCGGTCCAGTTGGAGAAGCTGATCCGCTTCTCCTTGGCCGAGTGGTCCTCGGACGAGACGCCCGCGGTGTTCTTCGCCGCGGGGATCCCGCAGGCGCTCAGCGTCCCGAGCCCGCCCAGGGCGAGTGCGCCGCCCGTCGAGGCGCGCAGCAGCGAACGGCGGGTGAGGGAGGCCCTGCCGCTGCGGAGGCTGCGCCGCATGGCGGCCAGTCGGGCCGGGGACAGGCGATCGGGCTCGTACTGCTCCATGCTCGTGGTGCCCTTTCGGGAGGGTCGGCCCGGTCCGGGCCGGTGATGACGGCCGGTGATGACTACCGGTCCCCGAAGATCGTGCGGTGCCAGTCCTTCCTGGCCACCGCGGTGTTGTCGAACATGACGTGCTTGATCTGTGTGTACTCCTCGAACGAGTACGAGGACATGTCCTTGCCGAAGCCGGACGCCCGGTACCCGCCGTGGGGCATCTCGCTGATGATCGGGATGTGGTCGTTGACCCACACACAGCCCGCCTTGATCTCGCGCGTGGCCCGGTTCGCCCGGTACACGTCACGGCTCCACGCGGAGGCGGCGAGACCGTACGGGGTGTCGTTGGCGAGCCGGATGCCTTCGTCGTCGCTGTCGAAGGGCACCACCACCAGGACCGGGCCGAAGATCTCGCTCTGCACGATCTCGCTGTCCTGCGCGGCGTCGGCCACGAGTGTGGGCCGGTAGTACGCACCGTGTTCCAGGTTCCGCGGGATCTCGCCACCGGTGACCACGCGCGCGTAGGAACGCGCCCGGTCGACGAACCCGGCGACGCGGTCGCGCTGGGCGAACGAGATGAGCGGCCCGAGGTCGGTGTCCGGCGCGAACGGATCACCGAGCCGGACGGTGTCCATGAGGGCCGCGGTCCTCGAAACGAACTCTTCGTAGAGGGGCCTTTGGACGTACGCGCGCGTGGCGGCCGTGCAGTCCTGGCCCGTGTTGATGAGCGCGCCCGCCACCGCGCCGTGCACGGCGGCCTCCAGGTCCGCGTCGTCGAAGACCACGAAGGGGGCTTTGCCGCCGAGTTCCAGGTGGAGGCGCTTGACCGTGGAGGTGGCGATCTCCGCGACGCGCTTGCCGACGGCGGTGGAGCCGGTGAAGGAGGTCATGACGACGTCGGGGTGACCGACCAGGTGCTCGCCCGCCTCCCGGCCCGCGCCCGTGACGATGTTGACGACACCGTCCGGGATGCCCGCCTGGGTCGCTGCCTCGGCGAACAGCAGGGAGGTGAGCGGGGTGACCTCGGCGGGCTTGAGGACGATGGTGTTGCCCGCGGCGATCGCCGGGAGGACCTTCCAGGCCGCCATCTGGAGGGGGTAGTTCCAGGGGGCGATGGAGCCGACCACACCGATGGGCTCACGGCGTACGTACGAGGTGTGGTCGCCCGAGTACTCGCCTGCGGACTGGCCCTGGAGGTGGCGGGCCGCGCCGGCGAAGTAGGCGGTGTTGTCGATCGTGCCCGGGACGTCGAACTCCCGGGTCAGCTTGAGGGGCTTGCCGCACTGGAGGGACTCCACCCGCGCGAACTCCTCGGCACGGTCGGCGAGTACCGCGGCGAAGCGGTGCATGGCGTCGGAGCGCTCACCGGGGGTGGCGCCCGACCAGCCGGGGAACGCCCCCCGCGCGGCTTCGACCGCCGCGTCCACGTCAACGGTGCTCGCCAGCTGGTACGTGTAGATCCCGTCGCCGGTCGCGGGGTCGACGACCACGTGGTTCCGGCCGGACGTGCCCTTGGTCAGCCGGCCGTCGATGTACTGCGCGCCGTCCGCGAAATGGTCCTGCGCCTGGAAGCGATGGCCCGGATTGTGCATGTAGCTCTCCTCCGCCGCACTCCCCGTAACCCGGGGGTCGGCGTAGCTCCAGCTCGATTTGAGTGCCGATCCTGACAGAGCAATGGTGCTCCAACAAGTGATTCCGTTGTTGCCTTTTGGTTACGCGACGGAATCTGTCGACCAGGTGTCGAGGCGCCCGGGAAAAGACGGGACGGATTGTCAGTGGTGCGTGCCACACTCGCGGGCATGGGGGAGATCGAATTGCGGATCGCGTCTCGGGACGCGCTGATCAGCGCGGTGCGGGCGGGGGCGAGAGTCAAGTACCTGCACTTCTGGGGGCATCGGCCGCGTACGGACGGACGGATCGGGGCGAGCTGTCTGAGCCAGTGGTGGCCGTCGCCGTTCACGGCGGACGGGGTGGAGTACCGGACGGCCGAGCACTGGATGATGGCGCACAAGGCGCGGCGCTTCGGCGACGCGGAGGCGGAGCGGCGGGCGCTGGACGCGCCGAACCCCGCGCTCGCGAAGAAGGCCGGCCGTATGGTCCGGGGGTTCGACGAGGCCGTGTGGGAGCGGGAGCGGTTCGGGATCGTGGCCGAGGGGAGCGTGCGCAAGTTCGCCTCGGACGGCGAGCTGAGCGCGTTCCTGCTGGGCACGGGTGAGCGGGTGCTGGTCGAGGCCAGCCCCGTGGACCGTGTGTGGGGCATCGGACTGGCCGCGGACGACGAACGGGCCTTCGACCCCGACCGCTGGCAGGGCCCGAACCTACTGGGCTTCGCCCTGATGGAGGCCCGGGACCGTCTACGGTCCACCTGACGACGGCGCGTCGAACCCCGTGGGCCGGTGAGGGCCGGTGCGGGGGCTGGTGCGCGGGCTGGTCAGCCGGCAACCGTCAGCGATGTACTGAAACCGTCCCCGCCCGTGCCCGAGTCACCGCTCCCAGAATCCTCGGGCATCACCAAGAACAGCACCGCGACGGCAATGGCCAGCGCGAGACCGACCGCCCCACAGATGATCCCCGCCAGCACCTGCCCCGAATTCGTGGCTTCGCCGCGCCGGACCCTGCCCTGCCCGATCCCACCGAAGATCAGCGCGAGGATGCCGCAGGCGAGAGCCACCGGCCACAGACAGAACCCGACCGCCGCGATGATCCCGAGCACGAGCGACGCGGTGCCCAGTCCGTTGCTGGGCATCGCGGGCCAGCCGTAGCCGGGGCCGCCGGGAGCGCTTCCGTAGGCGTGGGCGGGCCCGTGGTTGCCGTGGCCGGGGTAGGCCGGATGCCCGTACCCGCCTCTGTGCCCGCCCTCATACCCGTACCCGTACGGCATCTGCCCCGGTCCTCCCGGCGCGATGGGCGGCGGCGGAACGGCCGAGGCACCCGGAGGCGCGAACGGATGAGCCCATGGGCCCGGCCCCGGAGTCTGCCCCTGAGCCATGCCGGGCGCAGGACCATACGGATACGGATACGGATACGGATACGGATACGGAAACGGATAGGGCGGCCCGGGATAAGGGGCGACAGCCTGCTGGTCGTACACCGAGGGAGAGGGCGAGGGCGCGGGTGGTGTCGCCCTGGCATGCTCCGTCGGCGCGGCCCAGGGGTTCAGTTCAGCAGGGGGGTCAGGGACGGCAGGGGCATCAGGGATAGCAGGGACGGCAGAGGTCTTGCCCAGCGGCACCTTCGCCCCCGGAACGGCGTCCGCGACATCTGCGGCGTCCGCGGCATCCGCTGGGCGACGGTCCTGCGGCTCGTCACCCGGCGCATCCGGTATCTGCGCGTCCTCGGACATGCGCGGAGTCCCCTCTGTCGTACGTGGAGTCATGCTACGGCCCAAACCTCCCCCGCGCGGGCCCCGGCCTACGATGATCCCTGAACCACCGATCAGCCGATCACCCGCGCCGGCCGGACACCGGCCCGGCGCCGTTCCTGGGGAGGAACCCTTGACCGACCTGCACTCCTTCATCGCCGGCCTGCCCAAGGCCGAACTCCACGTCCACCACGTCGGCTCGGCCTCCCCGCGCATCGTCTCCGAACTGGCCGCCCGCCACCCCGACTCCAAAGTGCCGACGGACCCCGAGGCTCTGGTCGACTACTTCACGTTCACGGACTTCGCGCACTTCATCGACGTGTACCTGTCCGTCGTCGACCTCATCCGCACGCCCGAGGACGTACGCCTCCTCACCTACGAGGTCGCCCGTGACATGGCCCGGCAGCAGATCCGCTACGCCGAGCTGACGATCACGCCGTTCTCGTCGACCCGTCGCGGTATCGACGAGGACGCCTTCATGGACGCGATCGAGGACGCCCGCACGTCCGCCGAGGCGGACTTCGGGACCGTCCTGCGGTGGTGCTTCGACATCCCGGGCGAGGCAGGTCTCGAATCCGCCGAGGAGACGGTCCGGCTCGCCACCACCGACAAGCTCCGCCCGGAGGGCCTGGTCTCCTTCGGGCTCGGCGGGCCCGAGATCGGCGTGCCCCGGCCGCAGTTCAAGCCGTACTTCGACCGTGCGATCGCGGCCGGCCTGCACTCCGTACCGCACGCGGGTGAGACGACAGGTCCTGAGACCGTCTGGGACGCGGTGACGGACCTGCGGGCCGAGCGCATCGGCCACGGCACGAGCTCCGTCCGGGACCCGAAGCTGCTCGCGCACCTCGCCGAGCACCGGATCCCACTGGAGGTCTGCCCCACCTCCAACATCGCCACCCGCGCGGTCCGCACCCTCGACGAGCACCCCTTGAAGGAGTTCGTACGGGCCGGCTTCGTCGTCACCGTCAACTCCGACGACCCGCCGATGTTCGGCACCGACCTCAACAACGAGTACGCGGTGGCCGCCCGCCTCCTCGACCTCGACGAGCGGGGCCTCGCCGCGCTCGCCAAGAACGCCGTCGAGGTCTCCTTCCTGGACGGCCCCGGCAAGACGGCACTCGCCGCGGAGATCGACACGTACACCGCTGGATGGCTCGCGCCCTGAGCCGGCACACCAGCACAATGGGCCGATGCGTACCGTGACTGCCGTGGCCCATCGCGGCGACCCCTACCGCGTCCGTGAGAACACGGTCGACTCACTGCGTTCCGCGCTCGAAAGGGGCGCGGACGCCGTCGAGATCGACGTCCGGCTGACCCACGACGGCGTGCCCGTGCTGCTGCACGACGACACGCTGAAGCGACTGTGGGGGCGGGACCGGCCGCTGCGGTCGCTCTCCGCCGACGAGGTGCGGGGGCTGACCTCGGGCGGGATCCCCACGCTTGAGGAGGCTCTCAAGTCGACGGACGAGGGCCGGTTCATGGTCGACATGCCGGGTCCGGCGGACGCGCGCGCCGTCCGCCGGATCGTCGGCGTCATCCGCGACCTGGGCGCCGAGGAGCGCGTGTACTACTGCGCGGGCGCCGCCACCATGCTCGCGGTCCGCGCGGCGGACCCTTCCGCGGAGATCGCCCTCACCTGGACGAGCCTGGCACCGCCCCGGCCCGCGCTGCTCGACGCGGTGCGGCCGCGGTGGCTCAACTACCGCTTCGGGCTCGCTAGCCGCGACCTCGTCACCCGGGTCCACCGAGACGGGTACCTGGTCTCGGTGTGGACGCCCGACACCCGGCGGTCCATGCGACGGCTCCTCGACGCGGGCGTCGACTCGATCACGACGAACCGCGTCGACACGCTGCGCTCCCTGTCCTGAGGTTCAACCGCTCCGGCCGGTCAGCTGTGGGCGCGGGCCTGGCTGTCGAGTGCCGCGACGCGCTGCGCGAGGCGCTTCAGGACGGTTTCGCCCCACTGGAGGTTCGCCCGTTCCAGAGCCATGCCGCCCTGGAGGGTGAGGTAGGGGCCGACCCGGTCGGCAGTGATGAGGTACTCGTCCTCGGTGCGTCCGGCCAGCATCCGTTCCTGCATGCGCTGGTAGCGGGCGAGTTTTGCGGTGGCCCGCTCGACGCGCTCGGCGACGGCGGCCCGTACGGCCTCGATGTCGTCGGTGTCCCCGATGTCGACGCACTGGACCTTGACCATCAGCTCGTCCCTGATGGCCAACGGCTTCGCGGGGCCCTCGGCGACGTACGCGCGCAGGACGTGCCGTCCGGCCTCGGTGAGCGAGAAGAGCCGTTTGTTGGGCCGGCGCTCCTGCTGGACGACACGGGCGGAGACGAGCCCGTCGCCCTCCATGCGCTCCAACTCCCGGTAGAGCTGCTGCGGAGTGGCCATCCAGAAGTTGGCGACCGAGGCCTCGAAGCCCTTCGCGAGGTCGTACCCGGATGCCTCACCCTCCAGAAGCGCGGCCATCACCGCGTTGCGCAACGCCATGGGCCCAAGCTAACACCGTGTTGGTTAGTCAGTTGATTAGTCAAAGGCGCGACTATCGCCCCGCTTGTCGCTGCCCGGCCGGTCCGGGTGGGCGACCGCGACCGCGGCGGGGGTGGCGGGTGCGCCGGGGGGCGCGGGTGCGGCAGGGAGGGCGGGTGCGGGGGCCGCGGCGGGTGGAAAGAGGACGGGCGGGAGCAGGGTCGGCCGCTTGGCCTGCCGGCCGTCGCCCGAGGAGCGGCCCCGGACGCGCCGCAGGAGCCAGGGCCCCAGGAAGCCGCCGACCCAGCGCAGTTCCGCCCCGACGCCCCGCGGTCCCGGACCCGCGGGCGCCTGCGCGCCGAGGGGCAAGGGCTGTGTCCAGGTGTCGTCGCAGCCCGGCAGGCCGACCGCGTGCGCGACCGCGGCGGCGATACGCGCGTGACCCAGCGGGCTCGCGTGCAGCCGGTCCGGGCTCCACAGCCGGGGGTCCGTCACCACTGCGTGGGCGGACATGTCGGCGATGAACACTCCGTGGCGTCCGGCCGCCTCCCGGATGCGGGCGTTGAGGGCGAGCACCCGGGAGCCGATCGGCCGGGCCAGCGGGGTGATCCGGCCGACGTCGGGAAAGGTGACCGTCGCGACGCGGGCGCCCTGTCCGGTCAGAGCGGCGAACATCGCCTCCAGGTGGCCGGCCACCTCGTCCGCGTCGAAACGGGGCCGCAGCAGGTCGTTCATCCCGGCGACCACGGTGGCCAGGTCGGGCCGCAGCGCGAGGGCCGGCGCGAGCTGCTCGGCACGCACCTGCCCGGCCAGCCGCCCGCGGACGGCGAGATTGGCGTACAGGACGTCCGGACATCCCTTCACGAGCTCCTCGGCCAAACGGTCGGCACACCCACGCAGCCCGCGCACGTCGTCGCCGTCACCGACTCCTTCGGTCTGGCTGTCCCCAAGGGCGACGTACCGCAGATATCCACTGTCGGACACGGAGTGACCACCTTTCGCCATAGACCACTAATACCCTATTCACATTGTTGTGTATGACAAGGGCAGGGCGAGGAGGAAGGCAAGAGGGAGGAAGGCAAGAGGAGTCCCTTGAACCGGACCCCTCACACAGGGGTCAGCGCCGTGGCCGCGCTCACGGCCCTGGCGGGCCCACCTGAACTGGCAGGCCCAACAGCCGTCCCAGGTACAACCGTTGGCAGTGAAAGCCGTGAACGCCGCGAAGACCACGAAGACCGCCGACAGTCCGCTACCACCAGGCCGGCGCGTCACCGGCGAGGGCGTCGCGCGTGACCTGGCCTGGCGGTCGGACCGGGCCGTGCCCGTGAGCGATGCCCGTTATGTACCTAGCGCGACGACGGCGACACGGAGTCGAGCGTCGCGGGACTCGTCTTCAGCAGCCGACCCACGTTCCGCTGTCGAGCCCGTGCTCGGCTGCGGGCCGCCCGCACCTCGCCGGCGGCGAACATCGCACGGCCCCGGGCGAACCAGCCTCCGCCCGGGCCCGCGCCCCCGCTCCCGCGTACCGCGTACCAACTGCTCAGCCCAGTGACGTCATGATGTGCTTGATCCGCGTGTAGTCGTCGAACCCGTATCCCGACAGGTCCTTGCCGTAGCCGGACTTCTTGAAGCCGCCGTGCGGCATCTCCGCGACCAGCGGGATGTGCGTGTTGATCCACACGCAGCCGAAGTCGAGGACCTTGGACATGCGCATGGCGCGCGCGTGGTCCTTGGTCCAGACGGAGGAGGCCAGGGCGTACTCGACGCCGTTCGCGTACTCGACGGCCTCGGCCTCGTCCGTGAAGGACTGGACGGTGATGACCGGGCCGAAGACCTCGTGCTGGACGATCTCGTCGTCCTGCTTCAGGCCGGAGACGACGGTCGGGGCGTAGAAGTAGCCCTTCTCGCCGACCCGGTGGCCGCCCGCCTCGACCCTGGCGTGTGCGGGGAGGCGCTCGATGAAGCCGCTGACCTGCTTGAGCTGGTTCGGGTTGTTGAGCGGCCCGTACAGCACGTCCTCATCGTCCGGCATGCCGGTCTTGGTGTCGGCGGCGGCCTTGGCGAGTGCGGCCACGAACTCGTCGTGGATGGCCTCCTGGACGAGGACGCGCGTGGCGGCCGTACAGTCCTGGCCTGCGTTGAAGAAGCCCGCCACCGAGATGTCCTCGACGGCCTTGGCGAGGTCGGTGTCCTCGAAGACCACGACGGGTGCCTTGCCGCCGAGCTCCAGGTGGACCCGCTTGACGTCCTTGGCCGCGGACTCGGCGACGGAGATGCCCGCCCGTACGGAACCGGTGATCGACGCCATGGCGGGCGTCTTGTGCTCGACCATCAGGCGGCCGGTGTCACGGTCGCCGCAGATGACGTTGAAGACGCCCTCCGGAACGATCGAGCCGATGATCTCGGCGATCAGGACCGTGGAGGCGGGGGTGGTGTCGGACGGCTTGAGCACGACCGTGTTGCCCGCGGCGAGCGCCGGGGCGAACTTCCACACGGCCATCATCATCGGGTAGTTCCACGGTGCGACCTGTGCGCAGACACCGATCGGCTCACGGCGGACGATCGAGGTCAGGCCCTCCATGTACTCACCGGCGGACCGGCCCTCCAGCATGCGCGCCGCGCCCGCGAAGAAGCGGATCTGGTCGACCATGGGCGGGATTTCCTCGGACCGGGTCAGACCGATGGGCTTCCCCGTGTTCTCCACCTCGGCGGCGATGAGTTCCTCGGCGCGCTCCTCGAAGGCGTCCGCGATCTTGAGGAGGGCCCTCTGGCGCTCGGCGGGGATCTGGTCGCGCCAGGCGGGGAAGGCCGCGGCCGCGGCCTCCATCGCGGCATCGACGTCGGCCTGTCCGGACAGGGGCGCGGTGGCGTACGCCTCGCCCGTCGCGGGGTTGACCACGTCCGTGGTCCGTCCATCGGCGGCATCGCGGAACTCTCCGGCGATGTAATTGCGCAGACGACGCAGCTCGGTACTCACTGCCCGGCCCTCCTGTCGGATGTCCTACGGCTCTTCTACGGCTCTTCTACGGCTGTCCTACTGCTGTTCCACGGCTGTCCTACGCCCCACGTGGCCACGTGTCCACTTGCTGAGACGCCTCGACGCCCACCCTAATCCTCGCTCCGACGTTTTCAACACCCCCGCCACCCCCAGAGCTGCGAAATCCGCAGACTGAGTACACGTAGACAACGAATTTCATCGATCAAACCTTGCGGAACTGTCGAGCCCTCATGCACAGTGACCTCGTGGCCAGTCGAAGCGCAGACCCCAAGGAATCCCGGGACTCCCGGGACGCCCGCGAGTCCAGGAACGGCACTCCCCAGCTGGATGCCGTCTCCCTCGCCATCGTCGAGCAGCTCCAGGAGGACGGACGCCGTCCGTACGCCGCGATCGGCAAGGCCGTGGGCCTCTCCGAGGCCGCCGTGCGCCAGCGCGTCCAGAAGCTGCTCGACCAGGGCGTGATGCAGATCGTCGCCGTCACGGACCCGCTCACGGTGGGCTTCCGCAGGCAGGCGATGGTGGGCATCAACATCGACGGCGACCTCGATCCGGTCGCGGACGCACTGAGCGCCATGTCGGAAGTCGAGTACGTGGTGATGACCGCGGGCTCCTTCGACATCCTCGCCGAGATCGTCTGCGAGGACGACGACCACCTGCTGGACGTCATCAACAAACGCATCCGGATCCTGCCCGGCGTGCGCTCCACCGAGAGCTTCGTCTATCTGAAGCTCAAGAAGCAGACCTACATGTGGGGAACCCGATAGCCGTGACTGCCAAGGACCTCAGCCGCACCGCGTACGACCACCTGTGGATGCACTTCACCCGCATGTCCTCGTACGAGAACGCGCCCGTCCCCACGATCGTCCGTGGCGAGGGCACGTACATCTACGACGACAAGGGCAAGCGCTACCTCGACGGTCTGGCCGGGCTCTTCGTGGTCCAGGCGGGCCACGGCCGTGCCGAGCTGGCCGAGACCGCCGCCCGGCAGGCCAAGGAACTGGCCTTCTTCCCGATCTGGTCGTACGCCCACCCGAAGGCCGTCGAGCTGGCCGAGCGCCTCGCGCACCACGCTCCGGGCGACCTGAACAAGGTCTTCTTCACCACGGGCGGCGGCGAGGCCGTCGAGACCGCCTGGAAGCTCGCCAAGCAGTACTTCAAGCTGCAGGGCAAGCCGACCAAGTACAAGGTCATCTCGCGCGCGGTCGCCTACCACGGCACCCCGCAAGGTGCCCTGTCCATCACCGGTCTGCCCGCCCTGAAGGCCCCGTTCGAGCCGCTGGTCCCCGGCGCCCACAAGGTCCCGAACACCAACATCTACCGCGCTCCCTCGTTCCTCGACAACGGGTCCGGCGTCGACCCCGAGGTCTTCGGCCGCTGGGCCGCCGACCAGATCGAGCAGGAGATCCTCTTCGAGGGCCCGGAGACGGTCGCCGCGGTCTTCCTGGAGCCCGTGCAGAACGCCGGCGGCTGCTTCCCGCCGCCGCCCGGCTACTTCCAGCGAGTACGTGAGATCTGCGACCAGTACGACGTGCTGCTCGTGTCGGACGAGGTCATCTGCGCCTTCGGCCGGCTCGGCACGATGTTCGCCTGCGACAAGTTCGACTACGTACCGGACATGATCACCTGTGCCAAGGGCATGACCTCCGGCTACTCCCCGATCGGCGCCTGCATCATCTCGGACCGGCTCGCCGAGCCGTTCTACCAGGGCGACAACACCTTCCTGCACGGCTACACCTTCGGCGGTCACCCGGTGTCGGCGGCCGTGGGCCTCGCGAACCTCGACATCTTCGAGCGCGAGAACCTCAACCAGCACGTCCTGGACAACGAGGGCGCGTTCCTGTCCACCCTGCAGAAGCTGCACGACCTGCCGATCGTCGGTGACGTCCGCGGCAACGGCTTCTTCTACGGCATCGAGCTGGTGAAGGACAAGGCCACCAAGGAGACCTTCACGGACGAGGAGTCGGAGCGCGTGCTCTACGGCTTCGTCTCCAAGAAGCTCTTCGAATACGGCCTCTACTGTCGCGCCGACGACCGCGGCGACCCGGTCATCCAGCTGTCACCGGCGCTGATCTCCGACCAGTCGACGTTCGACGAGATCGAGGGGATCGTCCGCCAGGTGCTGACGGAGGCCTGGACGAAGCTGTGATTCCGGCTCGGTCCCGCTGGGCCCGCCCGGCTCGGCCCCGTCCGGCGCCGATGCGCTGAAGCTGTGATCAACACCGGCCCCGGTGGCGCCCGTTCGAGTGAGAATGGACGCCCCGGGGCCGCGTGCTGTCCGGCCTCCGGGCCCCGACTCCCTAGCGTGCCCAGTGACCGATCGGCCCTGCCTTCGTTCCCCCGGGCCGGGGGACCGTGCGACCTTCCGAGGCCGCTCGGGCAGCGCGAATCAGATCTGAAGAGGTGTACGCGATGGCGGCTCCGCCGGACCACGAGGTGCTGTGGGCACACGCCCTGCACGTCACACACAACGGCTCACCCGCACTCACCGGCGTCTCACTCGGGGTTCGCGAGGGCGAGATCCTCGCCGTCGGCGGTCCGCGAGGCAGCGGCAAGACGACCCTGCTCCAGTGCCTGTCGGGCCAGCTCCTGGCGCAGGAGGGCGAGGTCTGGTTCAGCAGCACCCCCCTCCACACCATGGGTCCGTCGGCCCGCGAGCGGCTGCGCCGCGACCGCTTCGGCTGGATCGACCCGGCACCGGTCCTCGTCCCCGAACTGAACGCCTGGGAGAACGCGGCCCTGCCCCTGATGCTCCGCGGTGTCAGCCGCCGACGGGCCAAGACGGCCGCCCTGGAGTGGCTGGACCGCCTGGACATCGGCGACTGCGCCCGCAAACGCCCGTACGTCCTGCTCCAGGCGGAACGCCAGCGCGTGGCCATCGCCCGCGCCCTGGTCCCCGCGCCGACCGTGATCTTCGCCGACGAGCCCACCGCGCCGCTGCACCGCGCGGACCGCGCCCAGGTGTTGCGCACGCTCACCACGGCGGCCCGCTCGCACGGGATCACCGTCGTCCTGGCCACGCACGACACGGACACCGCGGCGCTCGCCGACCGTACGGTGTCGCTGCTCGACGGGCGGCACGTGAACACCGTCCATCTGCCGCCGGTCAGCGAGACGGAAGGCCGCGCCGCGTGCTCGCTCTCCGCCTAGCCCGCAGCGCCCACCCCGCGGTCCAGTTCCGCAGGCTCCTCGTCGCCGCGGCGGCCGCGGGCACGGGCTTCCTGCTCCTGTGCACCCTGGGATACGCGATGGGGCATCCGGACGCGTCGGCGTCGGCCGTGCTCCGCCTCGCCTGGTGCGTCGCGCCGATCGCCGCCACCGTGCAGTTCGCGGTCGCCGTCGCCCGGACCGACCCGGCCACCCGGCCCCGGACCGGACTCTCGGCGATCGGCCTGGGCCCCGGGCAGCTGATGGTCCTCGCGGCCGTCTCCACCGCGGCGTCCTGCACGCTCGGTTCGATGGTCGCCCTGCTGTTCTTCCTGCACCTGCGCGGCGATCTGACCGGGCTCCCCTTCGACGGCGAGGCCGCCGGCCTCCTCGCCGCGAACCAGCCGCTGCCCCTGCCCGCCGTGCTCACGCTCCTGGCACTGGTGCCGGTCATCGCGTCGGTGGCCGGCGCGGTGGTGCTGCGCCCGCGGGACGGGCGGCCGACCGGTACCGCGGCGGGCGGACGCCCACGACGGCTGGGCGGTTTCGGCGGCCACGGACGCTCCTCCGAGCACGTCGGATTCGGCGCGTACGGGCGCTTCGGGGCACGCGCGGGCGTGCGGGCGCGCGCAAGGGCGGACGGCCACGACGAGGGCCGGGACGCCCCCGGGCAGGACGCGCCCGACTCCGGCCCCACCGTCCGGGACGGTACGTCGGAGGCGCCGAGCACGCACGGGGCTCCCGACGACGCACGCACCGAGAGCACCGGACGTGCCGGACGTACTGGTCCCGAAAGCGCCGGACGTAGCGGACGTACCCGTGCGGACCGTGCCGGACATGCCGGTGCCGAAAACGCCGGACGTACCAATGCCCGACGCGGCACCGCGGAAGGATCCGGCGACGTCGTCGCGCTCGACGCGCCCCGCCGCTCGGGCGCCCGCGGCACCGTGAGGACCGACGACCACCACCTCGCCGCTGCCCACCCCGACTCCCCCGCACAGGCCGGGTCCGGCGCACCCGCCCCCGACGACACACCCCTCCGCCACCCGGACAGCCCGCTTCACCTGGCTGACCCGCTTGACCCGGCTGACCTGCTTGACCCGGCCGACCCGGCCAGCCCCCACGGCCCCCACGGCCCGGACAGCGAGACCGCCGCAGGCAGCCCCGCAGGCAGCCCTTCGCTCGTGCAGCTCGCCGGCTCCCCGCTGGACCCTCACCGCCCCCTGGCCCCGCTCCCCGCCCCCGGCGGCCTTCCCTGGGGCGCGGCCGTGCTCGCCGCCGGGCTCGCGGTGGAGACGTACGCCGGACGTACCGCCCCCGCTCACGGAGGGCCCGCGCTGCCCGGCGGCTTCACCGGTGGGTCCTTCGGGGTGCTCGTCGGCTGGGCGCTCACCGCGTTCGGACTGGCGCTGGCCGGGCCCGCGCTCACCCACCTCGGCGGCAGGCTGCTCCAGTCGGTACGGCCGGGTGCCCTGCGGCTGCTCGCCGGGCGCGTACTCATGGAGGAGGCGACCCGTATCGGCCGCCCGCTCGGCGTGGTGTGCGCGGTGGCGTCGGGCGCGTACGCCATGGCCGTGCTCCACACCGGTACACGCCCCGGCATCGGTCCTCTCACCACGCTCGGCGCGCTGCTCGTCGCCGGGTGCACCGTGGCGACGCTCCTGACCGCCGCCGTCGAGGCGAAGAACGCGCGCGCCGACACCACCTCGGCCCTGCTGCGGATCGGCGCGCCCGCCACCACTCTGCGCGTCGCGGCCGCCCTTCGCGCCGGCGCACTGCTCGTCGTCCTCTCCCCGCTGACCTGGGCCGTCGCGGAGCTCGCGGTACTGCCGCTGGCCCACTGACCCACTGCCCCGCCGTACGGGAGGAGATCGACCGCACGTACGAAAAAGATTCGCGCGGACCGATGACTTTTTGACGGCCCTCCGGTCTGACCCTCCGAACAGCAACCCACCCTACGGAGGACCCCCCATGTACCAGCAGATGATCTTCGTGAACCTGGCCGTGAGCGACGTGGACGCGTCGAAGAAGTTCTTCACCGAACTCGGCTACACGATCAACGCGCAGTTCTCGGACGAGAACTCCGCGTCCGTCGTCATCAGCGACACGATCGTCGCGATGCTGCTGAACAAGAAGCGCTACGCGGACTTCACGAAGAAGGAGATCGCGGACTCGACGAGGACGAGCGAGGTACTCCTGTGTCTCAGCGCCGAGAGCCGCGAGAAGGTGGACGAGCTGGTCGACAGGGCCATCTCGGCGGGCGGCTCGGCGAGCGGGGAGCCCCAGGACCACGGCGTCATGTACGGGCGCGCCTTCGACGACCCGGACGGCCACACCTGGGAGGTCATGTGGATGGACCCGGCAGCCCTCCAGGGCTGAACCGGCCATGCTTACATGGGCGGGTGCAGACGAGCCCCGCCCATGTGGCCCACCACAACGACCGCGAGATCGAGACGCTCGAGGAGTTCGACGCGACCGTCTCGGCACGCGGCACCCTCGCCGACTTCCGCGTCCAGGCCGTCGACCTGACGGACCGTACGAAAGAGCTGCTCGCCAGCGACACCGCGGGCGCCGTCTTCCTGGGCTGCCCGATGCGGGAGAGCGCGGCGGCGAAGATCCGCGCCGACGGCGCCCTGGTCTTCCCGCCCCTGCCCGACGTGCCGTTCGACCCGTACCGCGGCCATCTCTACACGCCCGACGAATTGTTCGCCTCCCTCGACAAGGGCTACGAGGAGACACCGGACGCCGCCGGGTACGCCTGGTTCCAGCGGACCAGGGCCGACGGCGACATCTACGCGTCGATGCTGCGCTCCATCCACGACGACAGCGTCTCGGACGCCCTCGGAGAACTCCTGCGCGGGGCGCGGGTGGTGGGCGTGATGGGCGGTCACACGATGGCGCGCGGCACCGGCGCGTACGCGGGCGCGGCACGGCTCGGCCGTGCACTCGCCCGCGCCGGGTTCACAGTGGCCACGGGTGGCGGCCCCGGCGCGATGGAGGCGGCGAACCTCGGCGCGTACTCGGCCCCGTACCGTGACGGCATGCTGGACGAGGCGTGCGAACTCCTCGCCAAGGCACCCTCGTTCGTCCCGTCCGTGACCGACTGGGCACGTGCCGCCTTCGAGGTGCGCGACCGCTGGCCGAAGGGCAACACCTCGGTGGGCATCCCCACCTGGTTCTACGGACACGAGCCGCCGAACGCCTTCGCCTCCCACATAGCCAAGTACTTCGCCAACGCCACCCGCGAGGACGGCCTGCTGGCCCGCTCGAACGCGGGTGTGGTCTTCCTGCCCGGCGCTGCCGGGACGGTCCAGGAGATCTTCGACAACACGACTCCCAACTACTACGAGTCCCGCGGCGAACCCACCCCCATGGTGCTGGTGGACCGCGCCCACTGGACGGAGCGCCTGCCCGCCTGGCCCCTCCTCCAGGCCCTTGCCCGCGACCGCTCGATGGAGTCCCGCATCGCGTTGGTGGACCGGATCGAGGAGGCACCGGAGACGCTCGACCGACTGTCGCGTGTAAACGAAACCTAAAAGCCAAGGGGCAAGACGGACAATGGATTGACAACCGGAGACGGTGCCCAATAAACCTGTGAGGCGTCTGGGGTTGCTGTTTCGCAGCAACCCCCACCACCCCCCTCGTTGTTGTGCATCCCGTGAAGGGCAATCGTGTCCATATCTCACCGTACCGCGCGTTCTGTGCGCATTCTCGGAGTTGCCTCCGCCTCGGCCGCGCTCACGCTCGGCCTCGCCGGCAACGCGCTCGCCTGCAACATCAGTGAGTTCAAGGCCGTCGCCAAGTGCGACGGCACCAAGGGCGTCATCAGCGTCACCGACAAGGACCCGTCGGGCGTCAAGGCCAAGGTCAGTGTCTTCCTCCAGTCGAACGGTGCCGACGCCAAGCTCGTCGGTGAGCAGGAGGTCGAGGGCACACGCGAAGGCGTGACCATCGACTTCTCCGAGGACTGGAAGCCGAACGCGACGTACCGCGTGCACGTCAAGGCCGGCAACCAGGTCGACGAGGACATCAAGCCGAACCTCGTCACCGGGTCCGAGGCGTGCAAGTCCGAGGAGACGACGCCTCCGGCGACCCCGTCGCCTTCGGACAAGCCCTCTAAGCCCGCGGAGGAGCCCTCCAAGCCCGCGGAGTCCCCGGAGCCCTCGGAGTCGGAGAGCAGCACTCCCGCCGCCTCGGCCGGTGAGAACACTCCGTCGCCCGCAGGCGACTCGAACCTCGCCGAGACCGGTTCGAGCTCCAACACCGGTGCGATCGCCGGGATCGCGGCCGCGCTCGTGGCGGCCGGTGCCGGTGTGATGTACGCGCTGCGTCGCCGTGGTGCGGCGAACGGTCGCTGACACCAACTGGTCGGACCTGTCACATCTGTAGTACCTGTAGTAGCTGTAATACCTGTAGTAGCTGTTGTGGCCCGTCCCCTCGCTGGCGAATTCCAGGGGGCGGGCCCTTCGCTGTTTTCGCTAGGACCTGTCCTAGTCGAACGAGGCTCGCTCCAGCCAGAAGTCCAGTACCTCGCGCTCCCCCAGGACCTCCAGCCGGCCGCCGTCCGGCGGAAGCCTGCGGTAGAAGGCGAGCAGCACGTCGGTGAGGGGCCCGCGCAACGCGACGTTCGCCTTCTCGTGGCCGTGCCGCCAGTCGATGCCCTTGTCGCCGAACTCGATGAGCCATTCGGTTTCCAGGCCCGGGTCGGTGTCGGTAGTGGTGTCAGTGGTGGGGGTGTCAGTGGCGTGGAGGTGGATACTGCGGCCCGCACCGCGCAGTTCCCTCGTGGCGTCGTCGGGATACTCCTCCCGCGCGAAGTGGACGATCTGCAGCCACTCCTCGATCGCGTCCGCCGCCAGGTCCTGATCGACCTCGAACGTCACCCCGGTCGTGCCCGCCGCGTCGGCCCGGTGGATGACCGTCTCGTGCGCCATCCGCCGCGCCCAGAAACCGGCCGTGTGCTCCCAGGCCCAGGACCAGGCCGGGGTATTGGCTCCGGCTGCGCGGAAGGTCTCCGCGGCCCGCTCCGCGCCCTCCGCGAGCCAGGCGTCGAGCGCGGCGGGGTCGCCGTCCTGCGGCCTCCCGCCCGGCACGTCCTCGACCGGCACGTCCCCGGTCGCCCGCGTCCGCACGATGTGCTCGGACCAGCGATGCGCCCCGCCCACGTGCACGGCGAGTTCCCACAGAGTCCAGTCCGGACAGGTCGGCACGGTCGCGGTGAGGTCCGCCCCGACGAGATGGGACCTCAGCAGCGCGGTCTGGCCGACGACTTCGTCGCAGTAACGGTCATGCCCGAGTAGCGTCATGGGCCGCACCCTAGGCGGCTCGGGCCTCTCCGAGTACGACAATTTCGGCTGCGTCGAAGGTCACCCCGACCTCTTCCCCGGTCTCCGGCGCGTCCCGCAGCGCGCACGCCGCCTCAAGCCGCGGCGCGTTCTCGGGCTGCAGCTGTACGGCGACATGGGTGCCCCGGAAGGTCCGTGCGGCCACCGTGCAGCGCAGCCCCTCCGCGGCCGGTACTAGCCTTACGCCCGCAGGTCTGACGAGCAGCGTGACCTCGCCCTGTCGGGTGTCGCGGGGCACCGGCACCTTGCCCCAGGGGGTGTCCGCGGCCTCTCCCCCGACGGTCGCCCCGGCCACGTTCTCGAAGCCCAGGAAACGGGCCACGAACTCGTCTGCCGGACGCTGCCAGACCTCAAGTGGCGTACCCGACTGGGCGATCCGCCCGTCTCGCATGACGACGACCCGGTCGGCGAGCGCGAAGGCCTCCCCCTGGTCGTGGGTGACCGCGAGCACGGTGGTTCCCAACTCGCCGAAGAGCTCGCGCAACTCGACCACGAGGCGTTCACGCAGGGAGCGGTCCAGCTGGCCGAGCGGTTCGTCGAGCATGAGCAGCCGGGGCCGGGGAGCCAGCGCACGGGCGAGGGCGACCCGCTGCTGTTCGCCGCCGGAAAGGGAAGCGACGCCCCGTCCGTGGGAGTCCGGCAGGCCTACGAGTTCGAGCAGCTCGCGCACTCGTACGGCCTGTTGCTGCTTCGGCTCACCGTGCATACGCAGCCCGAAGGCCACGTTGCCGGCGACGTCGCGCTGCGGGAAGAGCTGGTGGTCCTGGAACATCAGGCCGACGCCCCGCTTGTGCGCGGGCACGCCATCGAGGTCGTGGCCGTCCAGGAACACCCGCCCGTGGTCCAGGTGCTGCAGTCCGGCGACCGCCCTCAGCAGCGTCGACTTGCCGCTTCCGCTGGGCCCGAGGACACACACGATCTCGTGCTCGGCGACCTCAAGCCCGACATCGTCGAGCACGGCCCGCCCGCCGAACCGTACGGTCGCCCCATCGAGCACGAGCATCGCCCCGTCGAACATCGCCCCGTCGAGCTTGGGCATCGTCAGAACTCTCCCGTCCGGTCGCCGCGAAGGTCGGTACGAAGGCGTTCGAGGACCAGCAACGCCACCGCGCACACCACCATCAAGATGGTCGAAAGGGCCATGGCCTGCCCGTAGTTGAGCTCGCCTGCCCGCCCGAGCAGCCGCGCCACGGCGACCGGCAGCGTCGGATTGTCGGGCCGTGCGATGAAGACGGTCGCGCCGAACTCGCCCAGCGACACGGCGAAGGCGAACCCGGCGGCGATCAGCAGCGCCCGCCGCACCATCGGCAGATCGACCTCACGCCACACCCGCCACGGCGAGGCCCCGAGTACCGCCGCCGCCTCGCGCAGTCGCCCGTCCACGGCTCGCAGCACCGGCAGCATGGTCCGTACGACGAAGGGGACGCCCACCAGCGCCTGCGCGAGCGGCACCAGGATCCAGGTGCTCCGCAGGTCCAGCGGCGGTTGGTCGAGCGCGATGAGGAAGCCGAAGCCGACCGTCACGGCGGAGACGCCGAGCGGCAGCATGAGCAGCGCGTCGAATCCCCGTACGAGACGTCCGGCGTCCCGGCGGGTGAGAGCGGCGGCCGCGAGTCCGCCGATCAGCAGCGCGATGGCGGTGGCTGCGAGGGCGTACCGCAGGGAGTTGCCGATGGCGTCGATCGGCGGTACCAGGAAGAGACCGCCTTCGTTGCTGGTCAGCGCCTTGTAGTAGCCGAATCCGGATCCGGGGGCGTCGAATGACCGCTGGACGAGGACGGCCAGCGGCAGGACCAGCAGGACGGCGATGCTGCCGAGGACGGCGGCGAGCAGCGCCCACTGCCCCGCCCCGCGCGGCCGTCGGGAGGTCATGGAGGCGTCGACCAGGCGCAGGGCCGTCTCCCGCCGCCGTACGGTCCGGGCGTGGACGGCGAGGATGCCGCCCACCGCCACGAACTGGACGATCGTCAGCACGGCGGCCGTGGAGAGGTCAAAGATCTCCGAAGTCTGCCGGTAGATCTCGACTTCGAGTGTCGAGAAGGTGGGGCCGCCGAGGATCTGCACGACGCCGAAGGAGGTGAAGGTGAAGAGGAAGACCATGAGTGCGGCGGCGGCCACGGCCGGACCGAGCGCCGGAAGCGTCACCTTGCGCCAGACCGCGAACCGTGAGGCGCCGAGCATCCGCGCGGCCTCCTCCTGACGCGGGTCGAGCTGCGCCCAGAGGCCGCCGACCGTGCGGACGACGACCGCGTAGTTGAAGAAGACGTGCGCGAGCAGGATCGCCCACACGGTCGTGTCCAGGCGTACGCCCCACAGCTCGTCCAGGAGCCCGCCCCGCCCGAGCAGCGCCAGGAAGGCCGTGCCCACGACCACTGTCGGCAGCACGAACGGAACCGTCACGACGGCCCGGAGGATCTGCTTGCCCCTGAACTCGAAGCGTGCGAAGACGTACGCGCCGGGGAGCGCGATCAGCAGAGTGAGCGCGGTCGAAGCGAGCGCCTGCCAGGTCGTGAACCACAGGACGTGCCGGATGTCCGGCTGCGCGAGCACGTCCTGGATCCGCCCGAAGTGCCAGACCCCGCCGGTCTTCAGCCCACGGGCCGTGATCGCGACGACCGGGTAGGCGAAGAAGAGCCCGAAGAACGCGACGGGCACGGCCATGAGCCCAAGCCGCGCCACACTCCTCCTACGCTCCCTACGCGGGCGCGGGCGTCGACGCGGAGGCCGGGGCGGGCGCTTTCGCGGCTCGACCGCGGCCTCGGCCTCGGCCTCGGCCTCGCCGCGGGGCTCTACTTCAGTACGAGCGAGGTCCATGACTTGACCCACTCGTCACGGTTGTCGGCGATCCTGGCGGGGTCCAGGGTCTCGGGGTTCTCGGCCTGCGGGCCGAACTTCACGAACGCCTGGGGCACCTGGGCGGCCTCACGGACCGGATACACGAACATGTTGAGCGGCATGTCCTCCTGGAACTGCTTCGTGATGAGGAAGTCGACGAGCGCCTTGCCGCCCTTCGCGTTCTTCGCGTCGCTCAGCAGGCCCGCGTACTCGACCTGGCGGAAGCAGGTGCCGTCCGCGACGCCGGTCGGCGCGGTCTTCGGCTTCGGGTCGGCGTAGATGACCTCGGCGGGCGGGGACGAGGCGTACGAGACGACGAGCGGCCGGTCGCCCTTGGCCTTCTTGCCGCCGGCGGACCCGGAGAACTCCTCGTTGTAGGCCTGCTCCCAGCCGTCGACGACCTTCACGCCGTTGGCCTTGAGCTTCTTCCAGTAGCCCTCCCAGCCGGCGTCCCCGTACTTGGCGGCGGTGCCGAGCAGGAAGCCGAGGCCGGGCGAGGACGTGGACGCGTTCTCGGTGACGAGGAGGTTCTTGTACTCGGGCTTGATCAGGTCGTCGAAGGACGTCGGCGGGGCGAGCTTGTGCTCGCTGAAGTAGGCCTTGTCGTAGTTGACGCAGATGTCACCGGAGTCGATGGGCGTGACCCGGTGCTTGTCCTGGTCGACCCGGTACTCGGCCTGGATTCGATCGGCGCCCTTGGCCTCGTACGACTGGAACAGCCCGTTGTCGAGCGCGCGCGACAGCAGGGTGTTGTCGACGCCGAAGAAGACGTCGCCCTGCGGATTGCCCTTCGTGAGGATCGCCTTGTTGACGGCCTGCCCGGCGTCGCCGTCCTTGAGGACCCTGACCTTGTACCCGGACTCCTTCTCGAACGCCTTCAGTACTTCCTTGGTGTAGGCGAAGGAGTCATGGCTGACGAGGGTCACGGTCTTGGATCCGGAGCCTCCGTCGCCGGACCCGGACGACCCGCACGCGGAGAGCGTGAAAAGGCCGAGCCCGGTGGCAGCGACCACGGCCGTGACTCTCTGAACGGTGCTTGTGATGCTCGTGGTGCTCTTGTTGCTCGTGGTGTTCTTGTTGCTCGTGGTGCTCACGGAATTCCTCCTGGGTTGACCAGGAAGAGACGCGGCCCTGCCCGGGACCTCGGTCGGGTCCCGGGCAGGGCGCAACAGCTTGAGTAGTGACCGAACTTCCTACCCAGAATGACCTGGGCAAGGTTCAGAGGGTCTGCGGGCTCTCCCGCACTCTCAGCGCTGTGGCGCTCCCCTGTCGGAATATGAAGATGTCGGAACCCGCAATGCGGGTACGCCCGCCAGACTACCGCTCGGTGGCCGCGAGCTGCCCGCACGCCCCGTCGATCTCCTGACCACGGGTGTCCCGGACGGTGACGGGCACACCATGGGCGGCGATCGCCTCGACGAACGCCTTCTCGTCCTCGGGCCGCGAGGCGGTCCACTTGGAGCCGGGCGTCGGGTTCAGCGGAATCAGGTTCACATGCACCGGCTTGCCCTTGAGCATCCGCCCGAGCCGGTCACCGCGCCACGCCTGGTCGTTGATGTCCCGGATGAGCGCGTACTCGATGGAGAGCCGGCGCCCGGACCTGGCCGCGTACTCCCAGCCGGCGTCCAGCACTTCCCGTACCTTCCACCGCGTGTTGACCGGTACGAGGGTGTCGCGCAGCTCGTCGTCAGGCGCGTGCAGGGAGATGGCGAGGCGGCACTTGAAGCCCTCGTCGGTGAACCGGCTGATGGCCGGGACGAGACCGACGGTGGACACGGTGATCCCGCGCTGCGACAGTCCGAGCCCGTCCGGCTCGGGGTCGGTGAGGGCCCGGATGGACTGGACCACCCGCTTGTAGTTGGCGAGCGGCTCGCCCATGCCCATGAAGACGATGTTGCTGAGCCGCGCCGGGCCGCCGGGGATCTCCCCGTCGCGCAGCGCCCGCATGCCGTCGACGATCTGGTGCACGATCTCGCCGGTCGACAGGTTCCGGTCGAGGCCGGCCTGCCCGGTCGCGCAGAACGGACAGTTCATCCCGCAGCCGGCCTGCGAGCTGATGCACATGGTGACCCGGTCCGGGTAGCGCATCAGCACGGACTCGACGAGGGTGCCGTCGAAGAGCCGCCAGAGGGTCTTGCGGGTGGTGTCCTCATCGGTGGACAGATGCCGCACGACCGTCATCAGCTCGGGCAGCAACGCCTCCTGCAGCTTGGCGCGCGACCCGGCCGGGATGTCGGTCCACTCCTCCGGATCGTGTGCGAGCCGCGCGAAGTAGTGCTGCGAGAGCTGCTTGGCACGAAACGGCTTCTCACCGATCGCGGCAACGGCCTCTTTGCGCTCGGCGGGCGTGAGATCGGCAAGGTGCCGCGGCGGCTTCTTGGCTCCGCGGGGGGCAACGAATGTGAGTTCTCCGGGCTTAGGCATGGCTGTACCAGTGTCGCAGATCGATTCGTGTGACCTGGGCCGCGCGCTGTGCGGGGTGGTCGTCAGTGGTCGACCCCACACGCCGCACGCCGCCGCTCTCCTCCGACGGCCCGCAGACGGCCCGGCACTGTGGGCGTTCGCCCTGGCCGGCGTGCTGACAACGGCATCCGGGCGGGGCCGGCGGCCTCGGCCCCGTGGAGCATGATCCGATCACGACCGACGAACCCGCCCGTGTGGCATTGCCATATAGGCCACCTCAGGACCTAGAATCGAACTTGTGTACGAAAAAATGTCTCGCCCGGACCGCCCGGACCGCCCGGATCACCTGCGCCGCGTCCGCGAATGGCCTGATACCGACCTCGGCGTGCTGTGAACCGCGGGCAGCCGCAGTCGCAGGAGACAGGCACCGCTCCCATCGTCGTGCACCGCGCGGCGGGCGGCGGCGGGCGGCGGGTGTCGATTCGCGCCCTGGGCGCAGGCCTGGCGCACAGCGATGCCGATGTGGTCGAGTTCCTGCGCCGCGCGGGTCTGCCGGACGCGGGGGAACTGCTGGACGACCCTCAGTGGGTCGAATGGCAGGGCGGGCGGCCCCATGAATACGACGCGGGCTGACGGGCTGACGGGCTGGCGGGCCGACAGCGCCTCAGCCTGCGCGCAGTACCGCACGCCACACACCGCACAGCACGCCGTACTCGACGCCGCACAGCACGCCGTACTCGACGCCGTACAGCACGCGTTGCACCAAAAGACCCCCAACCTTGATCGGCTGGGGGTCCTCGCTGCCGGCGGAGCAAGCCCGCCGATCAGCCGGATCCGACGAAGAGCACCAGGAGCAGCCACACCACAGGAGCGGTGGGCAGCAGTGAGTCCAGTCGGTCCATGATGCCGCCGTGGCCCGGGAGCAGCGTGCCCATGTCCTTGATTCCCAGGTCGCGCTTGATCATCGACTCGCCGAGGTCGCCGAGCGTGGCGCTGGCCGCGACCGCGAATCCGAGAACCAGCCCCTGCCACCAGGTGCCGTCCTCGATGAGGAACTGCATGCACAGCGCACCCGCCGCCATGGCGAAGGTGACCGCGCCGAGCAGGCCCTCGCGGGTCTTTCCGGGGCTGATGCGCGGGGCGAGCTTGTGCTTGCCGAAGCGCCAGCCGACAGCGTACGCACCTGTGTCGCTGACCACGGCCAGCAGCAGGAACGCGAAGACCCGCCGCGCACCGTCGTCCGCGGTGAGCATCATCGCCACGAACGTGGCGAGGAACGGGATGTAGAAGGCCGCGAAGACCGCCGCGGTGACGTCCTTGAGGTAGCCCTCGGGTGGCTCCGTCATCCGCCAGACCAGGACCGCGAGCGCGGTGAGCGCCATCGCCACCCAGGCGCCCTCGGGCCCCCGGACGTATCCGGCGACGACCATCGCCGCGCCGCCCACCGCCAGCGGCACGATCGGCGCCTTGATGCTCTTGCGCTCCGCGAGCCTCGACGTGAGTTCCCACAGGCCGACCACGACGGCGACAGCTATGACGCCGACGAAGGCCGCCTTGACGACGAACAGCGACGCGACGATCACGACGCCGAGCCCGACACCGACCCCTATGGCAGCGCCCAGGTCGCGGCCCGCGCTCCTTTTCTGCGGCGCGGGGGCGGGTTGTGCGGCGCTGGTCATGGGCTCCTGCGGATTCTGCGGGACCTGCGGATTCTGCGAAGGAGCCTGGAACGGCGGCGTCGACGGCGTCTCGTCGCGGAACAGGGGGCCGCCCGTCCGAGCAGCCCCCCGGTCGTCATCCTGGTCTCCGCCATGCGCGGGTTCGTCGGGCACGATGGGCATGGGGCGAGTCTGCTGCGCGTGGTGCGCATCGTACGCGGGACCCGCCGGGGCAGCCCCCTGGACAGGCCCCTGGTCGGACGGCCCCCAGTACCCGGCTTGCGGCGGCACCCCCCAGGAAGATTGGTTCATCAGACCTCGAGCAGCTCTGCTTCCTTGTGCTTGAGCAGCTCGTCCACCTGGGCGACGTACCTCGCCGTGGTGTCGTCGAGCTCCTTCTCCGCACGGCGGCCCTCGTCCTCGCCGACCTCGCCATCCTTGATCATCTTGTCGATGCCGTCCTTGGCCTTGCGGCGGACGGAACGGATCGAGATCTTGGAATCCTCGGCCTTGGTCCGGGCGACCTTGATGTAGTCCCTGCGGCGCTCCTCGGTGAGCTCGGGGAACACCACCCGGATGATGTTGCCGTCATTGCTCGGGTTGACGCCGAGGTCGGAGTCACGGATCGCCTGCTCGATGTTGCGCAGCGCGCTCTTGTCGAACGGGGTCACCACGGCCATGCGCGGCTCGGGCACCGAGAACGAGGCCAGCTGGTTGATCGGTGTCAGTGCGCCGTAGTAGTCCGCCACGATCTTGTTGAACATCGCCGGGTGCGCACGGCCGGTGCGGATCGCGGCGAAGTCCTCCTTGGCGACCACGACGGCCTTCTCCATCTTCTCCTCGGCCTCGAGGAGGGTCTCTTCGATCACCACTTGCTCCTGCGTGTCTTGAGTAGGCCCGGCTGCGGTTCCTTTGGCGGGTAGGCGGCCGGCTGCGTCGCGTCTTGTTCCTGCACGGTTCCCGACCGGCAGGACATTGTCCATCCCCCGGTCAGGCCCGGCTGCCCTGGTCACCCACAAGCGTGCCGATCTTCTCACCCTTGACGGCCCGAGCGATATTGCCCTCCGCCAGAAGCTCGAAGACCAGGATCGGGAGCTTGTTGTCGCGGCACAGGGTGATCGCGGTCATGTCGGCGACCTTCAGGTCGCGGGTGATGACCTCGCCGTAGCTGAGCGCGTCGAACTTGACTGCTTCGGGGTTGGTCTTCGGGTCGGAGTCGTAGACCCCGTCCACACCGTTCTTGCCCATCAGCAGCGCTTCGGCGTCGATCTCCAGAGCGCGCTGGGCGGCGGTGGTGTCCGTGGAGAAGTACGGCATGCCCATACCGGCGCCGAAGATGACCACACGGCCCTTCTCCAGGTGGCGCACGGCCCGCAGCGGGATGTACGGCTCGGCGACCTGCCCCATGGTGATGGCGGTCTGTACGCGCGAGTCGATGCCCTCCTTCTCCAGGAAGTCCTGGAGGGCGAGGCAGTTCATGACCGTACCGAGCATGCCCATGTAGTCCGAGCGGGCCCGGTCCATGCCGCGCTGCTGGAGCTGGGCTCCGCGGAAGAAGTTGCCGCCGCCGATGACGACGGCGAGCTGGGCACCGCCACGGACGACCGCGGCGATCTCCCGGGCCATTTTGTGCACCACGTCTGGGTCGACGCCGAGCGCCCCGCCACCGGCGAACGCCTCGCCGGAAAGCTTCAGCAGGAAGCGCCCGGCTCCCTTGCCGTGATCGCCCTTGTCGCCTTTGTCGTCCGTGTCGGCGGCCTTGGTGCTGGTCATGGAGATCTCGCCTCTTTTACGTGTCGCGCATACGTGTCGCACATACGAAGAAGGCCACTGCCGGTGGGGTGTTGTTCGCATCCCATGCGCGGCAATGGCCTCCTCGTCAGTTCTGCTGTCGTCCGCGCGTCCGCGCGGGACGGGATACGCGACCAGCGCGGACGACTGCTGTCGACCCTAGCGGGATCGCGCGTCGATCGCGGTACGGACTCAGATGCCGACCTTGATGCGCGAGAAGCGCTTCAGGGTGACACCGGCCTCGTCCAGGACCTTCTGAACGGACTTCTTGTTGTCGAGCGCGTACGGCTGGCCGAGGAGGGTGGCCTCCTTGAAGAAGCCGTTGACGCGACCCTCGACGATCTTCGGGAGCGCGGCCTCGGGCTTGCCCTCGGCGCGCGTGGTCTCCTCGGCGACGCGACGCTCGGACTCGACGACCTCGGCCGGAACGTCCTCACGGGAGAGGTACTTCGGCGCGAAGGCGGCGATGTGCTGCGCGATGCCCTTGGCGAGGCCGGCGTCGGCCTTGTCCAGCTCGACCAGGACACCGATCTGCGGGGGCAGGTCGGGCATGGTGCGGTGCATGTACGCGGCCACGTAGGCGCCGGAGAACTGCGCGAAGCGGTCCAGGACGATCTTCTCGCCCAGGTTCGCGTTGGCCTCGTCGACGAACGCCTGGACCGTCTTGCCGGCCTCGATCTCCGAGGCGAGCAGCGCCTGGATGTCGGCCGGGGAGGACGCGGCGGCGTGCTCGGCGATCTGGTTGGCGACGACCTGGAACTTCTCGCTCTTGGCGACGAAGTCCGTCTCGCACTTCAGCTCGACCAGGACACCGGAGGTGTTGTCGTCGGCGATGATCGAGACCACGGCGCCGTTCTCGGCGGAGCGGCCCTCGCGCTTGGCGACGCCCTTCTGGCCCTTGATGCGCAGCGCCTCGACGGCCTTGTCGACGTGGCCGTCGGCCTCGTCCAGCGCCTTCTTGCAGTCCATCATGCCGGCGCCGGTGAGCTCACGGAGCTTCTTGACGTCGGCGGCGGTGTAGTTCGCCATGATCTGTGAATCTCTTCTCGGAGTTCGAAGTCTCGAGGTCGGCGTCCGCCGCTGATCGGGCGGGCGTCCACCGAAGATCTACGGGCTGGGGGTGAACGGTGGGCGACGCACTCGGCGCCGCCCACCTCCCACTCACGAGTGGGGGTACCCCCACTCAACCGTGACGCTGGATCGTCAGGCCTGCTCGGCCGCGGCGGGCTTCTCGGCCTCGGCGGCGTCGGCCTCGGCAGCAGCCGGAACCTCAGCCTCGGGGGCCTCGGCGGCGGGCGCCTCAGCCTCAGCAGCAGGCGCCTCGACCTCAGCGGCCGGAGCCTCAGCAGCAGGCGCCTCGGCCTCGGCGGCCGGAGCGTCGGCGGCGGGCGCCTCGGCAGCGGTCTCGTCACCCTCGGCGGCCTTCTTCTCGCCGCCCTCGAGCAGGTCGCGCTCCCACGCGGCGAGCGGCTCGCCCGCGGCCTTGTCGCCCTCGGCGGCCTTGCCGGCGCCGGAACGGGAGATGAGGCCCTCGGCGACGGCGTCGGCGATCACGCGGGTGAGCAGCGTGACGGAGCGGATCGCGTCGTCGTTGCCCGGGATCTTGTAGTCGACCTCGTCGGGGTCGCAGTTGGTGTCGAGGATGGCGACGACCGGGATGTGGAGCTTCCGGGCCTCACCGACCGCGATGTGCTCCTTCTTGGTGTCCACGATCCAGACGGCGCTGGGCACCTTGGACATCTCGCGGATACCGCCAAGGGTCTTCTCCAGCTTGGCCTTCTCGCGGGAGAGGACGAGCAGCTCCTTCTTGGTGAGGCCGGACGCGGCCACATCCTCGAAGTCGACCTGCTCAAGCTCCTTGAGGCGCTGCAGGCGCTTGTAGACGGTCGAGAAGTTGGTGAGCATGCCGCCCAGCCAGCGCTGGTTCACGTAGGGCATGCCGACGCGGGTCGCCTGCTCGGCGATGGCCTCCTGCGCCTGCTTCTTCGTGCCGACGAACATGACCGTGCCGCCGTGGGCGACGGTCTCCTTGACGAACTCGTAGGCGCGGTCGATGTACGACAGCGACTGGAGCAGGTCGATGATGTAGATGCCGTTGCGCTCCGTGAAGATGAAGCGCTTCATCTTCGGGTTCCAACGACGGGTCTGGTGACCGAAGTGGACGCCGCTTTCCAGCAGCTCCCGCATCGTGACGACGGCCATGGCCGTACTCCTTGGTGTTCTCGGTTGTGCCGCGTCCGCCGGACGGCGGTCGCGCCTGACGCCCGCTTTGCGCCTTGCCACAAGGGACCGAGGGGCGCTGACATCGGCTGTTTGACGACCTGATGTCGGGGCGTGCGAAGTCGACCCGGTGACCCGGATCGCCACAAGAAGTGTACGGGACCCGCGAGGTGCCGGATGACGCCGTTGTCCACAACTGACGGGTACTCCACAGATCCCGGCCATGATCCTCTTTTCGGCGTCGCGCACGGGACCGTTCTCCCATGCGAGCAGAGCGATTTCTTCGTACGTGGCCGACGTTGCTGCCGGCCTTCCTGATGGCCGCCGCGCTGGTACTCGGCCCTGTACCCGGCGGGCCCGCGGCCATCGCCCGCGGCGGCGACCTGGGCGCCGGCTCCGTCGGCGGCTTCAGTGGCGGCTCCAACGGTGGGTCCGGTGATGGGTCCGGTGATGGGTCCGGTGGCGTGGACCCGCCGGTCCCCACGGTCGGCCGCGCCTGGCCGGTGGGGTCGCGCCCGCCGGTGGCACGCGGCTGGGAACCGCCGGCGACCGCCTACGGCCGGGGGCACCGGGGCGTCGACCTCACCGCGGCCACCGGCGCCCCGGTCCGGACCGTCGCTGCCGGCCGCGTCTTCTTCGCGGGCCGGGTCGCGGGCCGCGGGGTCGTCTCGGTCGAGCTGACCGGCACGGGAGACCCTCCCCTGCGCACGACGTACGAGCCGGTGCGGGCGACGGTGAAGAAGGGCGCCGTGGTGGCCGCGGGCGAGGCGGTCGGCGTACTGGAGCAGGCGGGACCCCACTGCCCGGCGTCGTGTCTGCACTGGGGACTGCGGCGGGTGGACACCTACCTGGACCCGCTGTCCCTGCTGCCCGCGTGGCTGCTCGGCCGGGGCCCTTCACGCCTGCTGCCGGTCACCGGGGTACCGGAAGCGACGTCCGACGCGACGCCCCTATGACGGACGGCCCCTGCCTCCGCCCGGAAAGGCAGGGGCCGGAAAGAAGGAGGGAGGGAGAGGGGGCGGGGAGGGGGCGGGGCGCGGAGGGGGCGGGGAGGACACTCGCGCACCATCCGCCGGGACGGGCACCGCTCCTCGTCCACCGGGCGGCCCCGAATGCCTCAGGGCCGGTGTCTCAGCCCCGCACGCCTCGCAGAGCCATGGCGACGGCGGCGTCAATGATCACTCCGGGCTCTTCGGCCGCGCCGAGTTCGATCCTCCGCACCGCCGCGTCCGCTATCCCCTGGAGGAGCATCGCGGCCATCCGGGGCTGCTCGTGCCCCATGTCCCGCAACGCCTCCACGATCATCGCGACGAGCCCCCCGTGCGCGGCCCGGATCTTCTCGCGCGCGCCCGCGTCGAGCTCACTCGCCGAGATCGCCACCACGGCCCGGTGCCGCCGGTCCCCGACGAGGGCGAGCTGCTGGCGGACATACGCCTCAACCTTGCCCTCGGGTGTCCCGGCCAGCGACATCGCCGACTCGACCTCGGCGGCCCAGAGCGGGAAATCGACCTCGCAGAGCTCTTCGACGACTGCCGCCCGGGACCGGAAGTACTCGTACACGGACGAGCGCGCGAGACCTGTCCGCTCGGCGAGTGCCGGGAACGTCAGCGCCTCCGTCCCGCGCTCGGACAGCAGTGACCGAGCCGCGTCCAGCAGGGCGGCTCGCTGCATCGACCGGTGCTCGGCCACGGAGGCCGCTCGAATCCTTGGCACGCTCCCACTTTACGGACGCCGCGCCCAGGACGGGAGTCTCCCGCCCAGGGGAGCTGCGTCCGTCCGCGCGGGAGAGGTCACGCCGTGGTTCGCCGCCGCGCATCAAGGAGAGCGGATCCAACCAGGTCAGCGGCCAAAACTCGCCAGCTTCGCCCGCAGCTGGAGCACCGATTTGGTGTGGATCTGACTGACGCGGCTCTCCGTCACCCCGAGCACGTTACCGATCTCGGCGAGGGTGAGCCCCTCGTAGTAATAGAGAGTGACCACCGTCTTCTCCCGGTCGGGCAGTGTGTTGATGGCCCGCGCCAGGAAGCGCCGCAGTTCACGACCCTCCGCGACCTCCACCGGGTTGTCGGCCGCGGTGTCCTCCAGCGTGTCCATCAGGCTCAGCCGGTTGCCGCCCTCACCGCCGACATGCAGCAGCTCCTCCAGGGCCACGACGTTGGCCAGCGACAACTGACCGAAGACCGCATGCAGTTCTTCGACCGCGATCCCCATCTCGGCGGCCACCTCGCACTCCGACGGAGTACGCCGCAGCCGCGCTTCCAGCGTCGCGTAGGCGCGCTCGACGTTGCGTGCCTTCTGCCGCACGGACCGGGGGATCCAGTCGAGCGCCCGCAGCTCGTCGATCATCGCGCCCCGAATCCGCGTGATCGCGTACGTCTCGAACTTGATCTCCCGCTCGATGTCGAACTTCTCGATGGCGTCGATCAGCCCGAACACACCCGACGAGACGAAGTCCGCCTGCTCCACATTGGGGGGCAGTCCCACGCTCACCCGGCCCGCCACGTACTTCACCAGCGGCGAGTAATGCAGGATCAACTGCTCGCGCAGCCGCCCGTCGCCCGTGGTCTTGTACGACCTCCACAGCTCGTCGAGCGTCGAGGGGGCGGGCGGCCGCACGCCGCCGCGCGCAGCGGGGGGAACTGCCGCCCGGTCAGACCCGGAGGTGTGCTGGGGCATTCGTCGCCTTGTGCCGTTCTGCAGTGAACCGGTGGTGACTGCGTGAGCTGTCGGTCTGATGTCGAGTTGCCTGTCTGAGTCGGGATCCATGTGAGCGTAGCGTGACTGGAGCGTCGCAGTGTGCGAACACTGGTGGACTCACCGTGCGCAGATACGTTCCGCTGCCGCCCCCGGGGGTCACGGCCGTCGCCGTGAGTAACCACCGCGGGACGCCAACTACGGGGAACCCCAAGGGCTTCGGGAGTCCCCCGGACGGCCGAACACTCTCGGTCAACATCACTCACGGCCCTCACCGATGGACATCGCGGCCTGGCGTGTCAACTTCCAGCCGTCGCCGTGTCGTTCGACGAAGCCAAGTGAGCGGAGTTCGTACAGTCTCGCGACCGCGTCGTCCTCGCTCGTCCCGGCGCCCCTGGCGATCTCCTGCCGCGATGCCGCCTCCCGGGCCGGCAGCGCGGCCAGCACCCGGGCGGCTGCCTGGTGCAGAAGGTCGCGCGGCAGAACCGGCCCCCGCCGGGCCGGGGCCAGCTCGCCCATGTCGCCGACGAGCTCGGCCACTTCCGCGGCGTCGGTAACCAGCACCGCTTCCCCGCGCAGGAGTTCGTGCACACCCGCCGAGAGACTGCTGCTGGCCGGCCCGGGCACTCCCATCGTGAATCTGCCCAACCGTTGCGCGGCTCGGGCGGTCACCAGTGCACCGCTCCGGTAGGCCGCCTCGACGACCACCGTGCCGCGCGTCAACGCCGCGATGACCCGGTTGCGCAGGATGAACCTGCTCGGGGTCGGGTGATCACCGGGCGGCAACTCGCCCACGACCAGACCCTGTTCGGCGATCCTGTTGATCAACTGTGTGTGGCCGCGTGGATAGGGCCGGTCGACCCCGCAGGCGAGCACGGCGACGGTGGCGCCGCCCGCCCCGAGCGCGCCGCGGTGCGTGGCCCCGTCCACGCCGTAGGCGCCTCCCGACACCACGACCCATCCGCGCTCCGCGAGCCCGGCGCCAAGGATGGAGGCCATGTGGGCGCCGTACTCGGTACAGGCCCGCGCGCCCACGACCGCGACCGAGCGCAGAGCCCATATCCGCAGGCTGGGCCGCCCTCGCACCCACAGCCCGAGGGGCCTCGCGTCCCCGAGGTCGTCCAGTTGAGCAGGCCACTCGGCGTCGCCGGGACACACGAACCGCGTCCCGCTGTCCCGCGCCATCACCAGGTCCCGTTCCGGGTCGGCCCGCTCGGCCCGGGCCCGCAGGCCCGCCCATCTCGTGTCCGTCACGCCAGGCAGCTGCTGACCGCCTCCGGCGAGGCGTCGGGCCACCTCCCCGGCACCGCTCTCCCGTAGCCATCGCCCGCAGATCTCGTCCCCCGGCTCGACGACACGTGCGAGGAGGGCCCGGTGAAGCCGCTCCTCGTCCGCGCTCACGACGACGCCCCGATCGCCATCGGCACCCCCCGGGGAACCCCGGTCCGCAGTTGCAGCGCGAGCGTCACGTCTGCGGCCTCGGGCCGGTCACGACCCGCGAGATCCGCGACGGTCCAGGCGACCCGCAGGACACGGTCGAATCCCCGGGCGGTGAGCACACCTCGCTCCAGACTGCGCTCCGCGTCGTCCATGGCGCCCGGAGACGCGTACCACCGGCTGCGCAGCTCGCGGCCCGGCACCTCGCTGTTCGTGCGCCAGGGGGTGCCCGTCAGACGTGTGGCGGCCCGCTCCCTGGCCACCCGGACCCGGTCGGCGACCGTCTCGGTGGATTCACCCCGCGCACCCCGCTCCGTCAGCTGGGAACGAGTGACCGCGTCGACCTCGACCCTCAGGTCCACGCGGTCGAGCAGCGGTCCGGAGAGCCGGGCCTGGTAACGGCGGATCGCGGAGGGCGAGCAATCGCACACGGTTTCCCGCTGCGAGAAGCGGCCACAGGGGCAGGGATTGGCCGCGAGCACCATCATGAACCGTGCCGGAAAACGCACGACTCCGGCGCTGCGCGCGATCACCACGTGCCCCGACTCCAGGGGCTGGCGCAGCGCGTCAAGGGCATGGCTGCTGAATTCGGGTGTCTCGTCGAGGAAGAGCACTCCCCGGTGCGCGAGCGACACCGCGCCCGGCCGTACCACTCCCCGGCCGCCCCCGACCAGAGCCTGCATGCTCGCCGAGTGGTGCGGGGCGCAGTAGGGAGCGACGTCGACCAGCGGTTTGCCGGGCGGCAGGAGACCGGCGATCGAGTGGACGGCCGTGACCTCCAGGGACTCACCCCGGCCGAGCGGCGGCAGGATGGCGGGCAGCCGCTCGGCGAGCATCGTCTTGCCCGCTCCCGGTGGCCCCTCCAGGAACAGGTGGTGGCCGCCGGCCGCGGCGACCTCCACCGCGGTCCGTGCCGACAACTGGCCGATGACGTCGGCGAGGTCGTGTCCGTGGTCGTACTGGGCGGCGCCCACGCTCTGCATGCCCGTGGCCGCGCCCGTGCCCGGCATGCGCAGCCCCGCGAGCGGATCGGTCCGGCCCGGCTCGTCCGGGTCCTCGTCGGGTACGGGTTCGTCCGTGAGGACGGCGATGAGCTGTCGAAGGCTGCGGACACCGAGCACGGACACGCCGGGCACCAGCGACGCCTCGGCGGCCGCGCACTCGGGCACCACCACCTGTTCGTATCCCGCGTCGGCCGCGGCCAGCACGGCCGGCAGCACACCCCGTACGGGCCGGACCCGTCCGTCCAGGCCCAGCTCGCCGATCATCACGAGGTCGGCGAGCACGCGTGGATCGATGCGCTCGGAGGCGCCCAGGGCCGCGCAGGCGATGGCGAGATCGAACCCGCTGCCGCCTTTCGGCACCGAGGCCGGGCTGAGGCCCACGGTGAGTTTCTTCTGCGGCCACTCGCCGCCGGAGTTGACCACGGCCGCCCTGACACGGTCCTTGCTCTCCGTCAGGCTCTTGTCGGGCAGCCCCACCAGGGTGAACGCGGCGACCCCGGGCTCCAGGTCCGCCTGGACCTCGACGACGACGCCGTCCACGCCCACGAGGGCCACCGAACACGTACGCGCGAAGCCCATCAGGCCACCCCTCGCACGTGCTCCACGACGGGGGCGCCGCGGTCGGGCAGCACAACACCCACGACGTCGATGCGGACGCCGCCCGGTGGGGCCCCTCCGTGTTCCTGCAGCCAGCGTTCAGCGAGGCCGCGCAGGCGCTGGGCCTTCACAGGGGTCACGGCGGCCATCGGGTGCTCGAAGGACCCCGTGCGGCGGGTCTTGACCTCGCAGACGACCAGGGCGTCGCCGTCCTGGGCCACGATGTCGATCTCGCCTGTCCTGCCCGCGCGCCAGTTGCGCTTCAGGATGGTCATGCCGGCCTCGACCAGCCGCCGAGCGGCCAGGTCCTCGCCGTACTTGCCGAGTGCGTTGCGCGCCTTGGACGCCCTGGGCGCCCCGGATGCCTTGGATGCCTTGGAAGTATTCATGTCGGCACCACCTCCGGCGCCAACAGTGAGTCCATACCGATCCGCTATTGGATCTTGGTGGACGGCCGCTCGGTTGTGGACAACTCAGTCACCCACACGAGCGGCCGCCGCAGGACTTCCAGGACCTGCCCCTAGCTGCCCGGCAACTCCAGGTCGCTCTTGTTCAGCTCCTCGATGTTCACATCCTTGAATGTCAGGACGCGCACCTGCTTCACGAACCGAGCCGGTCGATACATGTCCCACACCCAGGCATCCGCCATGGACACCTCGAAAAACACCTCGCCCTGAACCGAGTGCACCTGCATCTCGTAATCGTTGGTGAGGTAGAAACGCCGTTCGGTCTCGATCACGTATTTGAACAGACCGACGACATCGCGGTACTCCCGGTAGAGCTTCAGCTCCATCTCGGTCTCGTACTTCTCGAGGTCCTCGGCGCTCATGGCATGTTCCCCTTCAGCCGTGCGTCCCCCTATTGTGCGCCAGCCCCGCGAGCCCCTAGACGATTTCCGTGTCGAGGGTCTCGGGCCTGGCCGGGGGCCCTTCGTCGAGCAGCCTGCGCAGCAGCCCGGCGAGTCTGGTCGGATACACCGTCTCATGTGCCCGGTGAAGTTCCCGGCACGTCCACCAGCGCGCTCCGGCGACGCTGCGCCGTTCCAGCTCGGTCAGCCCCGTGGCACGGGTCGCCGTCTGTGCCGTACGGGCCAGGTAGTACCACTCGTCCTGGCTCCAGCGGCGCCCCGCGAAGGGAAACGAACAGGTCCGTCGCCACAGCACCGGACCCAGCTCCACCTCGGTGATGCCGGTCTCCTCCGCGAGTTCCCGCAGCGCGGCCTCTTCCCGCGTCTCGTCGCCCTCCAGACCGCCGCCCGGTGTGAACCACCAGTTGTCCGACGGATCCTCGGGTTCGTGGCCGTGCAGCAGCAGAATGCGGTCCCGCGGATCCAACAGCACCACCCGGGCCACTTTCCGCAGCTCACCGAGCTCGCCGGGGGCCGGGGCCGACGGCTCGCCCGTGCCTTCGTGACCCGCGCCCGAGCTGTCGGCCCCGCCTGCCGTCGGCAAAGACGCCTCAGCCGGCAAGTGCCTGCTCCCCCGTACGGCTGCGCCTGCGTCCCGTGCGCTTGGCGATCGGCCCGTACGCCGCCCCGCCCAGGACGAGCACCCCGCCCGCCACGATCATCGTGAGGACCAGTCGCAGAGGCCCCGGATCGGAAAGGCCGCCGAGCGCCTCGAAGCCGGTGGGGCGGGCCAGCATGCCGTCCATGGGCCAGGCCACGGCGTCGACGCGCGCGTTCACCGCGCTGCGCGGCACCGTGCCGTTACCGGCCTCCGTCAGATGGGCGGTGGAGTCCAGCGAGCCGCTGCGCTCGTCGCCGAGCAGGAAGAGCCGGCCCTCGGGCACCTCGATGGTCGGGATCGTGGACGACTCGGCCGCGCTGCCCTTCGGCAGATACGGTTCCTCGATCTTCTTGCCGTTGACGGTCAGCTTGTCCTGCGTGCAGCAGGCCACCGTGTCCCCGCCGACTGCGACGACCCGCTTGACCAGGGGCATGTTGCCCCAACTGGCCTGCTTGAAGACGACGACGTCACCGCGCTCGACCTCTGAGCCGTCGATCCGCTCGGCGAGCACCCGGTCGCCGCCCGCGATGGTCGGCGACATCGAGTCGGTCGGCACGGTGTACGGCTGGTAGACGACCGCTCCCCAGGCGAATCCACCGAGGAAGAGCACACAGCCGAGGGCCACGGCCAGCCCCGACAGCTTGCTGCCGAGCCGTCCATGGCCCTCGTCCGTACGACTTGTCCCGCTCATCCCAGTGCTCCCCAACTCGGAGAATCGCCCCCCGCGGCCCACGTCCGGGCCACGGAAGATCGGCGATCTGGGACGGCACCCTACCCGGCGGTACGCGACCCAGAAACCCTGGTGTTCCCGACGGTAAGGCGACGCCTGCGCCACAGCACCAGCGGCACCGCGCCCGCGAGCCCGAGGGTCCCCGGAGCGGCGGCGCTCAGGTTCTGGTCGAAGGTGTCCGGCACCGGCAGTGTGGACCAGCGGGTGGGCGGCCAGGCGACGACGATGGCGCGGCCCACGACGTTGCCCACGGGCACGAAGCCCTTGTTCTTGTCCTGCTGGTGGTAGCGGGAGTCCAGCGAGTTCTGCCGGTGGTCGCCCATGACCCAGATTTTGCCATCGGGAACCTTCAGCTTGAACTGGCCACCGCCGTCGTCCATCGTGCAGGGCGTGTTGCCCGGGTACACGTAAGGCTCGTTCAGCGCCTTGCCGTTGACCCTCAGCGGACCGGTGTCCTTGCACTCGATGGTGTCGCCGCCGACTCCGACGACGCGCTTGATCAGGTCCTTCTCCTCGGAGGAGGGCATCAGGCCGATCCAGCTGAGGGCCGTCTGAATCGCGTTCGGGTTCGGCGTCGGCTCGCCCGCCAGCCACTTGTCGGGGTCGTTGAAGACGACGACCTCGCCGCGCTCGGGCTCCGAGCCGAACCACGGCGTCAGCTTGTCGACGAGGACGCGGTCACCCTGCTGAAGGGTGTTCTGCATCGAGTCCGAGGGGATCGAGAACGCCTGCACCAGGAAAGTCTTGATCAGCAGCGCGAGAACCAGCGCGATGCCGATGAGCAGCGGGAGTTCCTTCCAGAAGGACCGCGGCTTCTTCGGCGCCGAATCGGCGCCGTCGGCGTCCCGCTCGTCTCTGCCTCCGTCGTCACCGGAGTCAGCTCCGGGGGGCACGACGTCCTCTGCGGACGGGGGGACCGTGTCGTCGGATCGTCCCGGTCGCTCTTCGGATCGCTCCGGCCGCTCTTCGGGGCCCTCGTGTCCGGATCGTGCGCCGACCGCCAAATCCCCCACATCCACTCCTCACTCCGTGCCGCCGCCTGCGACGGATACGACGCAGGCCCACCACTCCCATAACGAGCGGGAGTTCCGCAGGGGTCGGGAGCGCGATCAATCCGTATCGATCCGCGGTGGCCACCCTATGCGACGTCTCGAGGGCGGTGGTCGCTCCGCCGCCCGCGTCGGGTACGGACGTGTAGGTCTCCGGCTCCTTGAGCTTGCTCCAGTGGCCGACGGGCCAGGCGATGACCATGGCACGGCCCACGACGTCCTCGGAAATGGTGCCGTTGTACTTCTCGGTGCGGTGATAACGGGAGTCGGCGGAGTTGGACCGGTGGTCGCCCATCACCCAGAGGCGCCCCGCGGGCACCTTCACCTCGAAGACGAGCGACGAGGGTTTGTCGCCGGGGTTGATGTACGGCTCGTCGAGCGGCATGCCGTTGACGGTCACGCGCCCCTGGGCGTCACAGCACTTGACGGTGTCGCCGCCGACCGCGACGACCCGCTTGATCAGGTCCCGTTCGTTGTCGGAGGGCAGCAGACCGATGAAGGTCAGCACCTGTTTGACCTGTTTGACAACGATGGGATCGTCCGTCTTCGCCACCGGCTGTTCGTCCTCCAGCCAGCCACCGGGGTCCTTGAACACGACGACGTCGCCGCGTTCGGGCTTCGAGCCGAACCACGGCGTCAGCTTGTCGACCAGGACGCGGTCGCCGATGCGGATCGTCTGCTCCATGGAACCCGACGGGATCACGAAGGCCTGCACGAGGAACGTCTTCAGGACGAGCGCTATGAGCAGGGCGACACCGATCAGGAGGGGTATTTCCTTGACCGCCGAGCGCTGCCTTCGCCGCTTGACCCGCCGGGCCAGCTTGCGCCGGTCGGCCCGGCCGGGCATCACGGGGCCGCCCGTACGCCGGGAGCCCGTGGGCAGGAGGTCCTCGGCGGCACTGTGGGTGCCGCGGGGCTTGCCGCGGTTACCCATGGACACCGTCCGCGGACTTCCGCTCGGCCGTTCCCTCGGCCGCTGCCTCGCCCGTTCCCGGGGCTGGCCGGCCCGCGGCGGCGGGCACGCGCGCGTAGCCACCGGCGCGTTCGATACCGGTCCAGTGGCCGAGGGGCCAGGCGACCCAGTCGGCTCTGCCGATCACGTCACCTACGGGGATCATGCCGCCGCCCGGGGAGCCGAGGTGGTCGCGGGAGTCGCTCGAGTTGCCGCGGTGGTCACCGAGGACGAAGAGGGTGCCGCCGGGCACGACGACCTCGAAGGGCACTTCGGACGGCTCGTCCCCCGGGTACAGAAACGTCGACTCGTCGACGAGACGGCCGTTCACCTCGATCCTCCCCTGCCTGTCGCAGCAGACCACATGGTCTCCCCCCACGCCGACGACACGTTTGATGTAGTCGGCGTCGCCGAAGTAACCGGTGCCGTCGAACACGACGACGTCACCGCGCCTCGGCTCAGCACCGAAACGGTACGCCAACTTATTTACGAGAACGCGGTCCCCGATCCTCAATGCGGGCTCCATCGAGCCGCTGGGAATCTCGAACGGCTGGATCACGAAGCGGGTGAGCAGCAGCAGGGAGAACAGACAGAACAGCACGGTCAGGCTGATCCGTCCGCCAGGAACCCGGTCGGCGGCCTGGCTCACCAACGCGAAACGCGACCGTCCCTCCGCCCCCTGTGTGTCCGAGATCTCCTCGGATACGGCGGGGTGGGAGGAGCGGTCGCGCTCCGTCTGCTGTGCTTCGGCGTCCATGTGGGCCAGATGCTATCCGGCCCTCACACGGGCCCCGCGCGAGCTCACCTGTCGCGCTTCTCCTTGATCTTCGCGGCCTTGCCGCGCAGCTCACGGAGGTAGTAGAGCTTCGCGCGGCGTACGGCGCCGCGGCTGACGAGCTCGATCTTCTCGACGATCGGGGTGTGCACCGGGAAGGTGCGCTCGACGCCGACGGAGAAGGAGACCTTGCGGACGGAGAAGGTCTCGCGGACACCGGCGCCCTGGCGGCGGATGACTACGCCCTTGAACTGCTGCACACGCGAGCGGTTGCCCTCGATGACACGGACGTGGACGTTGACGGTGTCACCCGGGCGGAAGGCCGGGACGTCGCTGCGCAGCGACGCGGAGTCGACAGAATCGAGCAGGTTGGACATGATCGTCTGCTTTCTTCGCCGATGCCACAGGTCATCGACGGAAGTAGGTGCTTCCAGAAAGGGGGCTGTTCTCGTCGGGGCGGGCGTCATGTCCCCCTGTGGCAGGGGCGCACGCTGGACGACGTACAGCAATCGCCTATTCTTCCACGGCGTCGGGCCTGCGCCCAAATCGACCGTCGGGGCCCGGCTGCCAGCCCAGGATGGAGAGCATCTCCCGGTCCTTCTTGTCGAAAGCGGCGGGGTCGCAGCGCTCGATGAGGTCCGGCCTGTTGGCGATCGTGCGCCGCAGGGCCTCGTCCCGGCGCCAGCGGGCGATCTTGCCGTGGTGGCCGCTGAGCAGCACGTCCGGGATCTCCCGGCCGCGCCACTGGGGCGGCTTCGTGTAGACCGGCCCCTCCAGGAGGTTCGCCATGGCCCCCGGCGCGAACGAGTCGTCCCGGTGCGACTCGGCGTTGCCCAGGACGCCCGGCAGCAGCCGGGCCACGGCCTCCGTGACGACGAGGACGGCCGCCTCGCCGCCGGCCAGCACGTAGTCGCCGATGGAGACCTCGTAGACGGGCACGCGGGTCGCGTACTCGTCGATCACACGGCGGTCGATGCCCTCGTAGCGGGCGGGCGTGAAGACCAGCCAGGGGCGCTCGGAGAGCTCGACGGCGAGTTCCTGGTTGAAGGGGCGGCCGCTGGGCGTGGGGACGACCAGGACGGGCCCGCGGGATCCGGTCTCGTAGCCTTCGGCCAGGACGGAGTCCAGCGCGTCGCCCCAGGGCTCGGTCTTCATGACCATGCCGGGGCCGCCGCCGTAGGGGGTGTCGTCGACCGTGTTGTGCCGGTCGTAGGTCCACTCCCGCAGATCATGCACGTGCACATTCAGCTGTCCACGCGCGCGTGCCTTCCCGACGAGGGAGACCTTCAGGGGGTCCAGGTACTCGGGGAAGATCGTGAGGACGTCGAGCCGCATCAGGCGCCGGCTTCCGGGCCGCTGCCCGCACCGGAGCTGTTTCCGGCCTCCCCGGAGGAGGCCGCTTCCCCGGAGGAGACCGGTTCCTCGCCCGAGACGCCGTCCGCCTCCCTGGAGGAGGCGATTTCCGCCTTGTCGTCGATCAGACCGGGCGGCGGGTCGATGACCGCCCGCTGCTCCTCCAGGTCGATCTCGACGACGATCTCACCGACGAACGGGATCAGCACCTCGGTCCCGTCGGCGCGCTCGACCACGAAGAGGTCCTGCGAGGGCAGGTGCGAGATCTCGGTGATCCGCCCGACCTCGGTGCCGTCCTTCAGGACGACGTCCAGGTCCATGAGCTGGTGGTCGTAGTACTCGTCCGGGTCCTCGGGCACCGCGTCCGGGTCGACCTCGGCGATCAGCAGGGTGTTGCGCAGCGCCTCGGCCCCGTTGCGGTCGCGTACGCCCGCGAAGCGCAGCAGGAGGCGGCCGCTGTGCACCCGCCCGGTCTCGATGGTCAGCGGACCGGCCGAGGCGGGGTCCGTGGCCAGGACGGCACCGGGCCCGAGCCGCAGCTCCGGCTCGTCGGTGCGTACCTCGACGGTGACCTCACCCTTGATGCCATGGGCGCGGCCCACCCGCGCGACTACCAGCTGCACTTGCCTGATCTCCTGTCGTGTGTCCACTGCATTACCGCGTGGACGACCACGGGCCGGGGACGGCCCTGTGGCCCTCCCCGGCCCGAGCCGGTGCTACGAGTACGTCAGCGGACGTGATCCACGTCGACGAGGTCGACGCGGACGCCGCGGCCGCCGATGGCGCCCACGACGGTGCGCAGGGCGCGCGCGGTGCGGCCGTTACGGCCGATCACCTTACCGAGGTCGTCGGGGTGGACCCGGACCTCGAGGACGCGCCCGCGGCGCAGGTCGCGCGAAGCGACCTGTACCTCGTCCGGGTTGTCGACGATGCCCTTCACGAGGTGCTCGAGAGCCTCCTCGAGCATGCTCAGGCCTCGGTCGACGCGGACTCGGCGGCGGCCTCGTCCTTCTTCTCAGTCTTCTTCTTCTGAGTGATGGCCTCACCCTTGCCCTCGTTGTCGCCGCCCAGGGCTTCGAACAACGGACGCGTGGCCTTCGGCTCCGCGACGAGCAGCGGGGGCGGGGCGGGCTCGCCCTTGTACTTCTGCCAGTCGCCGGTCAGCTTGAGAATGGCGAGCACGGGCTCGGTCGGCTGCGCGCCGACACCCAGCCAGTACTGCGCACGCTCGGAGTCGACCTCGATACGCGAGGGGTTCTGCACCGGGTGGTACAGGCCGATCTCCTCGATGGCCCGGCCATCACGGCGGGTACGGGAGTTGGCGACGACGATGCGGTAGTGAGGCGCACGGATCTTGCCCAGACGCTTCAGCTTGATCTTGACTGCCACGGGAGTGGTCTCTCCTGGTCTTGACGTGGTTGGGCACGGCGAGATTGCCGCGTGGGGTTGCGGTACCCGAGTGCCCGATGGACGCGTCAGCCGGAGGAGAGAGGGGTCCTGTGCGGCTGCGAGTACAGCTGGCTATTCTGCCACACCCTGACGGGCGCCTTGCACCGGGCAGGCCCCGGGCGGTCCCGGTCGGCCCGCGGTGGCGCCGGGCCCGGCGCCACCGTCGAGGTGGGGCACCGATCGAGCCGGCACCCACGAAGTGCCGCCGCGCTCTCCTGCACCACCCCGGCGGTACGACGGCCCGCCGCTGTGTCAGCTGCCCGCTCAGCCCGCCGCCGCGCCGACCACCTCCGGGATACGGAACGGCTTCCCGCACCCTCCGCACACGATCGGCGCCTGTGCGAGGACCGACGGAACAACGCGGACGTTGCGTCCGCAGTCGCAGACCGCCTTCACCCGCACGCCCCCTCCGGAGGAGCCGTGGCGGGCGGCCGGGCCCCGGAAACTGCGGGCCGTGTCGGCGGAGGTCGCGACTGTGTGCGCCTTGAGGGCGCGCTGCAGCCGCTCGATCGTCGGGCGGTAGCGCCGCCTCGCCTCGGGATTGAGCGTGACCAGTGAGAAGCCGCTGCTGGGATGCGGTTCCTCGGGGTGGTCCAGACCCAGCTCCTCGGCGATCGCGAGAAATCTGCGGTTGTGGTAACGGCCGGCGCGGGAGGTGTCACGGACTCCTCGGGCGGCGGCGATGCCGTGGACTGCCTCGTGAAGCAGTCGCTCGAAGGAGAGTTCGTGTCCGCAGGCGGACGACGACTCCCCGATCAGGGACTCTGGCGCGGCAAGATCTGGCAGCTCGGGGTGGTGCCGCTGAATGTCGGCCCACGCCCCTGCCAGCTCTGCGGCGAGAACAGGTGGTGTCGTGCTCACGTAATGACAACGAGCCGAGGTGCCTCTGTGTTCCTATTCCGGGGCATCCCAAATATTTTGCACGTACCCGTCAGTTGCCACTGATGCGTCCTGACGAGGGCGGGTGCGCTGATCTGCGGAGAAGCCTCACAGTTCCCACCTAGCCGGTACGTAGTGACGTGTACGTTCCAGCGTGTAGGCGCTGTCTGCGCGTCGGGGCACCTGGGGCCGCCGGATGCGCAAGAGGCGTTTCGGTCCTTCTCACGGCGGAATGCCGGGGCCCAGTAGGCGCGGGCCACGACGGCGACGTTACCGGGTGCGCCCTCGGCCTCGGGCACCGGCCCGTCCTCGGCCACCAGACACCCTACGGTCGGCGCGTGCGCGGCGAGCCCGGTCTGCACCTCTTCGCCGAAAGGGGGCCGAGGGGGCAGAAGAGAGGCTCGCGCGACAGGCGCCCCGCCACCCGCGACAGCGGCCTCGAAGGCCTCCGTGACCTCCGGCACCTCCGAGGTACGTGGCTCCCGGCGCTCGCCGACCTTGGCCGGAACCGCATCCTCACCTTCGGTGGCGAGGACCAGGGCCGTACGGGGCGGGGCGCGGCGGCAGCCGCAACCCACTGTCATCGTCGTACGACCCGATCCGGCCATCCACGACGCCGGGCCCTCCCGACGTCCGATCGTTCGCCCGGACAGAGGATCAGGGCCTTCGCCATGACTCTTTCGCAGGGGCACATGTTGCCGGTATGTGAATTTTCGCGGCGCGCGCCGATGGTACGCAAACCGGGCGCCTCAACCCCTGGACGCCACGACGAGCGCGGAGTTTCCTGGCATACGGGGGGAGTGCGAGCGCACTGCACGGGGGTGAAGAAGCGGGGCTCAGAAGCAACTCTCGGTGGATTGGGGCACATTCGATGACACCTACGCTCGTGCGGCAGCACCTACCTCACTCGGGGGCTGCGCCCCAGGTGGATCAGTGGGCACGCGCGCGTGACTGGGCCGAGATTCAGGAGCGGATGCTCGTACCGCTCTACGAGGCCGTCTACGAGCGACTCGAAGTGGGCTCCTCGACCAGGCTGTTGGGGCTCGGTTGCGGGTCCGGCCTGGCGCTGCTGATGGCTACGGCGCGCGGCGCCTCGGTCACCGGTCTCCAGGCTCGCGCGCCGGAGCGACTGGCGCTCGCGCGGGAGCGCCTGCTGCCCGAGGCGTGGGGCACACGCGCGCGTGCCGGTGCGCGGCTGACGGACGGGGAGCCGGCGGACATCGGCGACGCGGCGACAGTGGCGTACAACCTGGTGACCGCCTTCGAGCCGGTCGGGTGTGTGGCCGGCGACTCCGAAGGGCTCGCCGAGTCGCTGGCGGCGGCGGCTCCGCTCGTCGGACCGGGGGTCCCCGTGGTCCTCGCGGGCTGGGGACCGCCGGAGCGGTGCGCCACGTCCTCGGTCCTGCGGGTCGCCACCAAGCTCGCGGATCCCCTGCGCGGTACGGGCAGTTGGCGCCCGGCTCTCCGTGACGACCTGGAGGAGGTGGCCCGGCGTGCCGGTCTTCGGCCCGACGGCTCCGGGCGGGTCGCATGCCCCTTCGGGTACGCGGACGTGGACAACGCGGTGCGGGGGCTTCTGTCCACCGGGCTCTTCGACTCGGCCGTCACGGCCACGGATCGGGCTCAGGTCGACAAAGAGGTGCGGGAGGCTCTGCATCCGCACGCGCGGCGGGACGGGACGGTGTGGATGCCGAACGTCTTCCGGTATCTGATCGCACGGACGGCCTGAACGCATGGCCTCAACGCGTGGCCTGACAGGACAGCCTGAACGCATGGCCTGACCGGACGGCCTGAACGCCTGGTCTGAGAGGTACGCGTCCGCGGCGGGGGTGGTCTCGCCCCCGCCGCCCCTGCCCTTCCCGACCCTGCCGAGGGCTGCACCCCCAGGCCCCTACTGCCGGCCCGGACGGGCCAGGGGTCACCCCCAGCCCATGTACTTCCAGTCCGTGTACTTCTAGCCCATGAACTTCTTGAACTCGTCCGGCAGTTCGAAGTCCTGGGGCTGCTGACCGCCCGGCAGGCCGAACGCGCCGCCGGACTGTCCCGCGGCCTCCCGGCGCGCGGCAGCCTCTTCCTCCTGCTGCTTGCGCTTCATCGGGTTGCCGGACCGCTGCTTGCCCTTGGCCTTCTTGGGCTGCTTCTTCACCCGGCCGGCCCCGCCGCCCGTGCCCGGCATCCCGGGCATTCCCGGCATACCGCCACCCTGGGCCATACGGGACATCATCTTGCGGGCCTCGAAGAACCGCTCGACCAGACCCTTGACCGCGCTGACCTCGGCACCGGCACCCTTGGCGATACGAGCGCGCCGCGAGCCGTTGATGATCGTCGGCTCCTGGCGCTCGCCCGGAGTCATCGACTTGATGATCGCGGCCATGCGGTCCACGTCGCGCTCGTCGAGGTTGTTGATCTGGTCCTTGATCTGGCCCATGCCGGGAAGCATGCCGAGCAGTTTGGAGATGGAGCCCATCTTCCTGACCTGCTCCATCTGGGCCAGGAAGTCGTCGAGCGTGAAGTCCTGGCCCTTCTTGGAGGCCAGCTTCTCGGCCATCTTCTCGGCCTCTTGCTGCGAGAAGGTCTGCTCGGCCTTCTCGATCAGCGTGAGCATGTCGCCCATGCCGAGGATCCGGGACGCCATGCGGTCCGGGTGGAACGCGTCGAAGTCGTCCAGCTTCTCGCCGTTGGAGGCGAACATGACCTGGCGGCCGGTGACGTGCGCGATGGAGAGCGCCGCACCACCGCGGGCGTCACCGTCGAGCTTCGAGAGAACCACGCCGTCGAAGCCGACTCCGTCGCGGAAGGCCTCCGCGGTGTTGACCGCGTCCTGGCCGACCATCGCGTCGACGACGAAGAGGATCTCGTCCGGCGAGACCGCGTCGCGGATGTCGGCGGCCTGCTGCATCAGCTCGGTGTCGATACCGAGGCGGCCCGCGGTGTCGACGATGACGACGTCGTGCTGCTTCTGCTTCGCGTACTCGATGGAGTCCTTGGCGACCAGGACCGGGTCCCCGACGCCGTTGCCCGGCTGGGGCGCGTAGACGCCGACACCCGCGCGCTCGCCGACGACGCTGAGCTGGTTCACCGCGTTCGGACGCTGGAGGTCGCACGCGACGAGCAGCGGGGTGTGCCCCTGGCCCTGCAGCCACTTGCCGAGCTTTCCGGCGAGCGTGGTCTTACCGGCACCCTGCAGACCCGCGAGCATGATCACGGTCGGCGGCTGCTTGGCGAAGCGCAGCCGCCGGGTCTCGCCTCCGAGGATGCCGACGAGCTCCTCGTTGACGATCTTGATGACCTGCTGGGCGGGGTTGAGCGCTTGCGATACCTCGGCCCCGAGGGCCCTCTCCTTGACCTGCTTGATGAAGGCCCGGACAACCGGCAGCGCGACGTCCGCTTCCAGTAGGGCGATACGGATCTCGCGCGCGGTGGCGTCGATGTCCGCCTCGGACAGGCGCCCCTTGCCGCGAAGGTTCTTGAATGTCGCTGCGAGGCGATCGGAGAGAGTGTCGAACACGGCGGTCGCGAATCCTCAAGTCGGGGGCGGGGGGGCAGGTCCGCCCTCCAGGGTATCTGCCCGCACAAGGAAGGGTCTCCACCCCGTCACAGGGTTCTGTCGCAGGCCCGGTCGAGCCCCGTGCACCGGAGCGGCCCGTAAGGGGCGCGGGGAACCGCACGCTCAGCCGCAGCAGGCCCGCGGGCATGGAACAACCGGTCCCCGCCGGACACTCACTCCCGCAACGTGTCCTCCAGCGCCCGCGCGACCGACGCCGCCTGCTCCCCCGGCAGCGGCCCCCCTTCGGGCCCCGTCACATAGAAGGCGTCCACCGCGTTGGCGCCCAGCGTGGAGACATGCGCGCTGCGCACCTGGACCTGCGCGTTCTCCAGCGCACGCCCGATGCGGTGCAGCAGCCCGGGTGCGTCGTGAGCGCGTACCTCGATGACGGTGGCGAGCCGGGACGCGACGGAGGCCACGCTCACCCGGGCCGCCGGCGCGACGATGCCCCGCCTGCGCGGGTAGGCGGCGTCCCGCTCGGCCAGACGTCCGGCGATGTCGAGGGAGCCGTCGAGGGCGCGTACGAGATCGGCGCGCAGGCGGGCGGCCTGCGGCAGGGAGCCGTACTCGGCGGCGACCCTCCAGTCGAGGAGCAGCACGGAGCCGGGGACGCCGTCGGGCAGGTCCAGCGCCCGCAGTTCCGCGGTCCGAACGGTGAGCCGGTGCATGGCGAGGACACCCGCCACGGCGGGCAGGACGCCTTTCTGGTCCGGCACAGCGATGAGCAGTTCCACGCCGAGGGGCTCCGGGTCCTCTGCGGGCTCCCCCGAGGACTCCTCGACGGGCGGTTCGGTCTGGGCGCGCAGCGCGAGCACGGGACCGCCGGTGCGGAACGCCTCGATGGCGAGCCGCTCCTGTTCGGCGGTGGGCGCCACGGCCTCGGGCTCCTCGGGGTCGTCCCCGGCGAGCACGGCGGAGACCCGCTTGACCAGGTCCGCGACGAGGGACGCGCGCCAAGAGGACCACGCAGCAGGCCCTGTGGCCAGCGCGTCCGCCTCGGTGAGCGCGTGCAGGAGTTCCAGCGTGCCCTGCGAGCCGACCGCGTCCGCGACCGAGCGTACGGTCGCCGGGTCCTCCAGGTCGCGCCTGGTCGCCGTCTCGATGAGCAGCAGGTGATGACGTACGAGGGTGGCGAGTGTCGCCACGTCCGTGCGGTCGAAGCCGATCCGGGCCGCCACGTCCCGCGCGATGATCTCGCCGGCCACCGAGTGGTCGCCGGGCCAGCCCTTGCCGATGTCGTGCAGCAGGGCGGCGACCAGCAGGAGGTCGGGGCGGTGGACGCGGCGGGCGAACTCGGCGGCGCGTACCGCCGTCTCGATCAGATGGCGGTCGACGGTCCAGATGTGGACGGCGTTGCGCTGCGGCCGGCAGCGGACGCGCTCCCAGTCGGGCAGCAGCCGGGTGACCAGCCCCTCCGCCTCCAGGGCCTCCCAGACCTCGATGGTCGAGGGCCCCGAGCCGAGCAGCGTGACGAGTTGCTGGCGGGCCTCGGCGGGCCACGGCGTGGGCAGCGGACGGGCCGCGGCGGCCATCCGGCGGACCGCGTGCAGCGAGAGCGGCAGACCCGCCTGGGCGGCCGCGGCGGCGGCGCGCAGCGGCAGCACGGGGTCGCGGTCGGGGCGGGCGGCGCGGGCGAGGACGACCTCGCCGTCCTGCTCGACGACACCCTCCGCCAGCGGGGAGCGTTCGGGAGCGGGTTTGCCGCCGCCCAGCATGGCGCGCAGCCGCGGCCGCACGGCGCGCGACCGCAGCACGCGCCCCACTTCGCGCCAGGTGACATCACTGGCGTACGAGACGACGCGGGCGGCCTCGTACACCTGGCGGAGCAGGGTGTCGGCGTCCAGCAGGCCGAGTTCCGCGGCGACCTGGTCCTGTTCCTGGAGGGCGAGGCGGTCGGTGGCGCGGCCGGTGGCGAGGTGCAGGGCGTCACGGACGTCGAGGAGGCTCTTGCGGGCGTCGGAGAGGCCCTCGCGCGGGGCGTCGGCGAGCCAGGAGGCCGCGACGGCGCGCAGCGCGGTGGCGTCGCGCAGGCCGCCGCGGGCCTCCTTGAGGTCGGGTTCGAGGAGGTACTGCAGTTCGCCCTGGCGCTCGGCGCGCTCGGCGCACAGTTCCTGGAGTTCGGGGAGCCGTTTCGGCGCCTGGTTGCGCCAGTCGGCGAGGACGGCCGTACGCAGTCCGGCGGTCAGGCCGAGGTCGCCGGCGAGGTGGCGGGCGTCCAGCAGCCCGAGCTGCACCTTGATGTCCTCGCCCGCGGTCTTGCGGGCCTCGGCGGGCGTGCGGACGGAGTGGTCGAGGTCGAGGCCGAGGTCCCAGACCGGATACCAGATGCGATCGGCGAGGGAGGCCACCGTGCCGGGGTCGGCGCTGCCGTCGTGCAGGAGCAGCAGGTCGAGGTCGCTGCGCGGGGAGAGTTCGCCGCGGCCGTACCCGCCGACGGCGACGAGCGAGATGCCGCGCAGCGTGGCGGCGCCCGCGTCGAACAGGCCGGTGAGCCAGTCGTCTGTCAGTTCGGCGAGGGCCGAACGGCGCGGCGGCCCGGACTGCGCCCCCTCCTGGAGGAGGCGCAGCCGGGCCGCCGCATAGCCGCTGGGTCCCGAGTCCTCTGCTTCCGTACGCATGCCCGTACTCGTCACCCAGTGGCTCCTGTTCTTCTTCTGCCTACAGCGCGTCGGGGCCGCGCTCGCCGGTCCGGACCCGGACCGCCGTCTCGACCGGGACGGACCAGACCTTGCCGTCTCCGATCTTGCCGGTACGGGCCGCCTTCACGATGACATCGAGCAGCTGCTCGGCGTCGTCGTCCTCGACCAACACCTCGATACGGATCTTGGGGACGAGGTCGACGGTGTACTCGGCACCGCGGTAGACCTCGGTGTGGCCCCGCTGACGACCGTATCCGCTCGCCTCGGTGACCGTGAGGCCGTGGACGCCGAAGGCCTGGAGGGCCTCCTTGATCTCGTCGAGCCGGTGGGGCTTGACGACGGCGGTGATGAGCTTCATGCGTCCACCTTCTTGTTCGCAGTGCCGGGGACCGGGCCGGGGCCTGGGGCCGTGGTCCGGGCAGCGCCGCCGCCGGCACCGCTGAAGTCGTATGCGGTCTCGGCGTGCTCCTCCTGGTCGATGCCCGCGACCTCGACGTCCTCGGGGACGCGCATCCCGATCGTCTTGTCGATCAGGAAGGCGAGTACCGCGGAAGCCACGAGGGAGTAGGCGAGGACACCGAAGACACCGGCGCACTGCTTCCAGAACTGGTCGAGGCCGCCGCCGTAGAAGAGGCCCGCGACGTCGGACTGGCCGCCGCCGGTGGCGAAGAAGCCGACCAGCAGGGAGCCGACGACACCGCCGACGAGGTGGACGCCTACGACGTCCAGCGAGTCGTCGTAGCCGAACTTGTACTTGAGGCCGACGGCCATGGCGCAGAGCACACCGGCGATGGCGCCGACGGCGATCGCGCCGAGCGGGGAGACCGCGCCGCCGGACGGGGTGATGGCGACCAGGCCGGCGACCGCGCCGGAGGCTGCGCCGAGGGTGGTGAACGCGCCGTGGCGGATCTTCTCGTAGGCAAGCCAGGCGAGCATGGCGGCGGCGGTGGCGACCTGCGTGTTGACGAACATCAGCGCGCCGACGCCGTCGTCGTTGCCGAGCCAGGAGCCGGCGTTGAACCCGAACCAGCCGAACCACAGCAGACCGGCGCCGAGCATCACCAGCGGCAGGCTGTGCGGGCGCATCGGGTCCTTCTTGAACCCGACGCGCTTACCGATCACGAGGATCACACCGAGTGCCGCGGCACCCGCGTTGATGTGGACCGCCGTACCACCGGCGAAGTCGATGACACCGAGCTCGAAGGCCCAGCCGCCGGTGCCCCAGACCCAGTGCGCGACCGGGAAGTAGACGACCGTGGCCCACAGCGCGATGAACAGGGACCAGGCGGTGAACTTCACCCGGTCCGCGAGGGCGCCGCTTATCAGGGCGGGCGTGATGATCGCGAACATCAGCTGGAAGACGGCGAAGACGTAGATCGGGATGGTGTAACCGTCCCAGAGCTCCACCTTGCCGATACCGGTGAGGCCGACGAAGTCCGAGGACCAGCCGACGATACTGCCCGAGTCGGTACCGAAGGCCATGGAGAAGCCGTAGAGCACCCACAGGATCGTGATGATCCCCATGCTGATGAAGCTCATCATCAACATGTTCAAGGTGCTCTTGACCCGGACCATGCCTCCGTAGAAGAAGGCAAGACCGGGAGTCATGATCAGCACCAGGGCGGAACAGATGAGCATGAACCCGGTGTTCGCGGCAGACAGCGTCGGGGCGTCTGCGGCAAGCGTGATGGCGACTGGTGCCATCGGCGTCTCCTCGTCGTTTGGTACGGCCCCGTGCGGGCGAAGCCATGAGCGGTTGTGAGGGGCGGGCCGGTTATGTGCCAGAGATTGGCGCAGCGCGGTTTCGACCGGCGCCCCTGCATGTTTCGCCCGGGTGACGAAGAGGGTGTACGTGTTACGCCTCGATGAACCGCCGGATAGTGGCGCCCTCGATCGTTATCGTGGCGCAACCTTCCACCGGACGCACCCCCAGTCATTGCCAGACGCGACCCGAGCCATCAATTGAGCAACCCCGACGGCGCCCAGCCACCTACGCGAGAGCGGCGCCGGTTTAGGCGCAAAAACGAAACCGGCCGCGGCCGTCCGTCCGATGACCTGGCATGGGGGAGCCGAGTCGGGCTGTTATGGACGGCGGTCGCGGCCGGCGTACTGGGGGTCAGACCGCCTCGGCGGTCTCGGGCAGGTCGACGGCGAGCTGGTCGGTCAGATCCACGACGGCGGTGAGGTCCCCGAAGTCGCGTACGGCCGTGTCGACGGTTTTTCGGATACGAGTGTTGACCCGCTCGGAGCGCACCTTCTTGGCGATCGTGAGGGCTTTGCGCACCAGGACCGCGCTCTGCTCGGGTTCCCTCCTGAGCAGGTGCACCGTGCCCATCCCGACGAGGTTGAGTGCGTACGAACGCTGGTGCTCCAGGTCCTTCTCGAAGAGGTCGACGGCCTTCTGCATGACGGGCTCGGCCAGCGAGGCGTACGTGGGGCTACGGCCCGCGACGTAGGCGAGGTCACGGTAGGAGTGGGAGTTCTCGCCGTGCAGCTCGGCCTCGGAGAAGAAGCGGATCCAGTCGGGCTCGGGCGCGTCGAACTCCGCCGCGTCCTCGAAGGTGTCCTCCGCCATTCGGACGGCCCGCTTGCACTTTCCGGGCTGCCCCATGCTGGCGTACGCGCGGGCCTCCATCGCATACAGCATGGACTGGGTGCGCAGGCTCGCGCAGTCACGGCTTCCGTACTGGGCGAGGTGGATCAGCTCCAGCGCGTCGTCGGGCCGGCCCAGGTGGATCATCTGGCGGCTCATGCTGGACAGGATGTACGAGCCCAGGGGCCGGTCGGCGGCCTCCTTGGCGGCGTGCAGAGCGAGGACGAAGTACTTCTGGGCGGTGGGCTGGAGCCCCACGTCGTAGCTCATCCAGCCGGCCAGCTCGGCCAGCTCGGCGGCGACCTTGAACAGCCGCCTGGTGGTGGACTCGGGCTGGGGCTCCTGGAGCAGGTCGGTGACCTCGTGCAGCTGGCCGACGACCGCCTTGCGGCGCAGTCCGCCGCCGCACTGGGCGTCCCACTGGCGGAACATGACGGTGGTGGACTCCAGGAGCTCCAGCTCGGGTTGGGAGAGCCGGCCGGGGCGGCGGGAGGCGGCGGCGGAGAGCGCGGGCTCCTCGCGCGGAACGCCGGGGCTGGGAACCAGCCAGCGCTGCATGGGCTCGATGAGCGTGGGGCCCGCGGAGAGGGCCAGGGACGACCCGAGGAAGCCGCGCCGCGCCAGCATCAGGTCGCTGCGCGAGAACTCGCTGATCAGGGCGACCGTCTGCGGGCCGGTCCAGGGCAGATCGACGCCCGACACGGACGGTGACTGGTGCGCGGCGCGCAGGCCCAGGTCCTCGACGGCGACGACACAGCCGAAACGCTCGGAGAACAACTCGGAGAGGATGCGCGGGATCGGCTCGCGCGGATTCTCCCCGTCGAGCCAGCGGCGGACCCGCGAGGTGTCCGTCGAGATGTGGCTGGCGCCCAACTGGCGCGCTCTGCGGTTCACCTGGCGCGCCAGCTCACCCTTGGACCAGCCGCTGCGCACGAACCACGAGCCCAACAATTCATTGGGGCGCTTGTCCGTGCCAGTCGCGGTCGTCGCGCCTCCGCCGTTGCCGCCCACTGGAACGCCCCCATCCCTGAACCCACTTGCTGCGCTGTGTGCGCCAAGCCCTAACAGAATGCCGGTAAACAAGCCGTCCGTCCGGTCGTTCTCACCCATCGAACGGGAAGTCGAGTTGCCTCCGGCATACCCACAAGTGCATGCGTCCCCAGGACTCGTGCACTCACAGTAATCCTACGATCACCGCTCCAGCCATGGCGATCCCGGAAACGCCACCATTCGCCACCCCTTCGGATGAACTCGCGGTGGCCGCCACGCGATTCACTTGACACACGACGGTCGGGAGCGGGCGCAACGAGGCACACCGGGGCGTGTGAAGCCGGGCGCACCACCCGCAGCGCTACTGGGCGCCGTATGGACTGCACGCCATTGGGCACTGAGAGTTACAACATGATTCCATGACGTAACCATGGGCGCGCTGGACCCGTTGGAGGGGGCATGGGCTTCACGATCGGCGGTATCCGCGAAATTCGGTCCGGTTCACGTCGTCGCGGCCGCTCCTCGGAGTGCACCGCCGTGGCCGAGTTCACCGGACTGTGGGGCTGGGACGTGGTGCCCGGCGCCCGGGCGGCCGCGGGGGCCTGCTCGTGCGGCCGCCCGGACTGCCCCGAACGCGGCGCGCATCCCCTGGACTTCGCGCCTGTCGTCCCCGCGGGCGCCACTCTGGACGCGGTGACAGAGGCCTGGGGCCAATTCCCCGGCGCCGCGGTGATGCTCCCCGTGGGCCGCGCATTCGACGTCATCGAGGTCGCCGAGTCCGCCGGCCGCCGAGCACTGGTCCGACTCGAACGCATGGGCCTCCCGCTGGGCCCCGTGACCGTCACTCCCGAGGGCCGCGCCCACTTCTTCGTCGCACCCGGCGCGGCGGCCGAACTGCCCGAGCTGCTTTACCGCATGGGCTGGGACGATGCCACGCTCGACCTGCACGGGCTGGGTTCCGGCAGGCACATCACGGCCCCGCCGTCCGACCGCGGCGGCCTCGGCCCGGTCCGCTGGCTCCGCTCCCCCGCCCTGGACTCGGCGACGAAGCCACCGGCCGCGCGGCTGCTGCTGGGAACACTGGCGTACGTGACGCACCGGTCACGCGCATAGGCCTGTCGGCCCGGCCTGCCGACAGCGGGCCTCCCGACGCCACCGATAGCCACCGATACGGAAGGGCCCCGCTCCATCTGCACCATGGAGTGGGGCCCTTCCTCGTGCACGTACCTGTCGCACTGTCCTACCTACTGTCGTGCGCTTCCTCACTCTCCGATAAGCGCATCCACGAATGCCTCCGGCTCGAACGGGGCCAGGTCGTCCGCGCCCTCGCCCAGGCCGATGAGCTTGACGGGGACACCCAGTTCGCGCTGGACGGCGATGACGATGCCGCCCTTGGCCGTGCCGTCGAGCTTGGTCAGGACGATGCCGGTGATGTCGACAACCTCGGCGAAGACCCTGGCCTGCACCAGCCCGTTCTGACCGGTGGTGGCGTCCAGGACGAGCAGCACCTCGTCGAGCGGAGCGTGCTTCTCGACGACACGCTTGACCTTGCCGAGTTCGTCCATGAGCCCGGTCTTGGTATGCAGACGGCCGGCCGTGTCGATGAGGACGACGTCGGCGCTCTCCTGGATGCCTTCCTTGACGGCGTCGAAGGCGATGGAGGCGGGGTCGCCGCCCTCGGGACCGCGGACGGTACGGGCGCCGACGCGCTCGCCCCAGGTCTGCAGCTGGTCGGCGGCGGCGGCACGGAAGGTGTCGGCCGCGCCGAGCAGCACATGCTTGCCGTCGGCGACGAGCACGCGCGCGAGCTTGCCGGTGGTGGTGGTCTTGCCGGTGCCGTTGACGCCGACGACCATCACGATGCCGGGGGTGTCCAGACCGGACTCGGTGTTCACGGTGCGGTCGAAGTCGGGCACCAGCAGGGTGAGCAGTTCCTCGCGCAGCAGGCCGCGCAGCTCCTCGGGCGTCCGCGTGCCGAGCACCTTCACCCGCTCGCGCAGCCGCTCGACCAGCTCCTGCGTGGGCTGCACGCCGACGTCGGCGGTGAGCAGCGTGTCCTCGATCTCCTCCCAGGTGTCCTCGTCGAGGTGCTCGCGCGCGAGGAGCGTGAGGAGCCCCTGACCGAGCGCGTTCTGCGAGCGGGAGAGCCGGGCGCGCAGGCGCACCAGGCGCCCGGCGGTCGGTTCCGGGACCTCGATCGGGGGTGCTTCGACGACCGGAGCGGGCTCCTCGACGAGGACCGGAGCGGTCGCCGAGGTGTCCGGAAGATCCACCTCCTCTATGGTGCGGCGCGGTTCGTCGCGCGGCGTCTCGGCCTCGTCGCCGACGTGCGGCTCGGCCGGCGGGGCGGTGATGTCGGGGGCGGCGGGGGGCGGCGGGGGCAGCTGCTTGCGCCTGCGGCTGCCGATCAGGAGCCCACCGAGCGCGCCGACCACGACCACGGCGATGACTACAGCAAGGATGACGATTTCCATAACAGCTCCAGTATGGCTTGACCTCCCGCCCGGCCGTTCGCTTCCAACGCGGGGCGGTATGTCCCACGGGCCGGGCCGGCCCGCCCGCCGCCCTGTGTCGGCCGGAGACCTGAACTTCTGGCAGGCACTGGTGGTGGCCACGGCGACGCCGATCGAGTCGTACGAGCTCGTTCGACTCGTCGGGCTCGTCGGGCTCGTCGGGCTCGTCGGGCTCGTCGGGCTCGTCGGGCTCGTCGGCATCGCGGGGTAGCCCGGTGGCGCGCCCGGCATGATGCTCCCCCGGGCGGCCTTCGGTCGGCGTGGCGATCTGCTGCCGGGCTCGCTGATCCGGATCGCCCGCCGGGGCTGGGAGACGAGCAACGCGGTGACCGGCGCGTATGCCCTGCTCACCGTGCTCGACATCGCCTTCGGCATCCGCGGCGACACCGGCCTGGTCATGGTGACGCCTACTCACGGGCACCAGCGCCTACTGGTACCGGGGCGGCTTCGCCCCGGCCGCGGTCGCCGCCCGGGCACCGGGCTGCCCTTCACCCCGCCCGAGCCGGAGCACACCAAGGGGCCCGCGACTATGGCTGTCTGACGCTCCGTCAGCTACCGTCCCCCCGCACCGGAGCCACCAGCACCCCACCCGCTCGGCGAAGGGCGACTTTCCCATGTCCGTAACGGTCGTACGTTTCAACCTCGTCGAACCCGGCGCCACGCCCGCCTCGCTCAGCGACCGCTACAAGGCCGCGCTGGAGATGGCCGCCTACGCCGACGACCGCGGTATGACCACCGTGCAGACCGAGGAACACCACGGCGCCGCCAACAACTGGCTGCCCTCGCCGTTCGTCTTCGCGGGCGCGGTCTTCGGTGCGACCCGGAAGATCGCGGTCACGGTCTCGGCGATCATCGGTCCGCTGCACGATCCGCTGCGGCTGGCCGAGGACATCGCCGTACTCGACCTTCTCAGCGGCGGCCGGCTCGTCACGGTGGCCGGCATCGGCTACCGGCCCGAGGAGTACGCGCTGTTCGACGTGGAGTGGGGACGGCGCGGCCGGCTCCAGGACGAGCTCCTGGAGACGCTGCTGAAGGCGTGGACCGGCGAGGACTTCGCGTACCGCGGCCGTACGGTACGGGTCACTCCGCGCCCCTTCTCCGATCCGCATCCCCTGCTGCTGGTGGGCGGTTCGTCGAAGGCCGCAGCCCGGCGCGCGGCGCGGCTCGGCCTGCCGTTCTTCCCGAGCGCGCACCTGCCGGACCTTGAGGCGTACTACAAGGAGCGGCTCGTCGAGTACGGCACGCAGGGCTGGACCATGATGCCCGCGGCGGTCACCCCGCTGCTGCACCTCGCCGAGGACCCGGACCGCGCCTGGGCCGAGCACGGGAAACACTTCCTGCACGAGGCGCGGACCTACGCCTCCTGGCAGTCCTCCGACATCCGCTCGGCGGTGAAGTCGGCTGCCACGACGGTGGACGAGCTGCGCGCCGAGGGCGTCTACCGGATCGTGACGCCGGACGAGTGCCTGGCCGAGGGCCTCGACAGCTACGTACTGCATCCGCTGTCCGGCGGGATGCCCGTCGACGAGGGCTGGCGCAGCATGCACCTGTTCTGCGAAAACGTACTGCCCCGCCTCAAGGGCCGGTAGGCCCCCGAACCGGGGCGGTACACCTCGTACGAACACGAACACGAGTACGAGTACGAGTACGAGGAGACGGGCAGCGGGGACTTGGCCCGTCTCCTCGGGTTCACGCGATGGGCCACAGGCCGGCCCATCTGCGACGGGCTCACCCGTCTGTGACGGGCTAACCCATCTCCTCCAGGGTCTTGCCCTTCGTCTCCTTCACGAACTTGAGCACGAACGGGATGGAGAGCGCGGCGAAGACCGTGTAGATCACGTAGGTCATCGAGAGGTTCCAGTCGGCCAGCGACGGGAAGCTCGCGGTGATGGCCCAGTTGGCGATCCACTGTGCGGCGGCGGCGACGCCGAGCGCGGCGGCGCGGATCCTGTTCGGGAACATCTCGCCGAGGAAGACCCAGACGACGACACCCCAGGAAAGCGCGAAGAAGAGGACGAACACATGGGCCGCGACCAGGGCGACCCAGCCCTGGGTGGCGGGCAGCTTGCCGTCGACGAGGTCGAAGGAGAAGGCCCAGGCCTCCAGGGCGAGCCCGATGACCATACCCACGGAACCGATGAGCGCGAGTGGCCGACGGCCGATCCGGTCGACGAAGATCATGGCGATCACGGTGCCGATGATGTTGATGATCGACGTGGTGAACGAGTAGAGGAACGAGTCCGTCGGGTCGACGCCCACCGACTGCCACAGCGTCGAGGAGTAGTAGAACGCGACGTTGATGCCGACGAACTGCTGGAAGACCGAGAGCCCGATACCGATCCAGACGATCGGCTTGAAGAAGAAGGTGCCGCCGAGCAGATCCTTGAAGACCGACTTGTGCTCGCTCTTCATGGCGTGCTCGATCTCGGCGACGCGGGCGTCCAGGTCGATCTTGTCGCCCTCGACCTCCCGGAGCACCTCACGGGCCCGCTCGTGGCGGCCGGCGGAGATCAGGAAGCGCGGCGACTCGGGGATCGCGAAGGAGAGCAGTCCGTAGAGCACGGCCGGGACGACCATGACGCCGAGCATGACCTGCCAGGCCTCCAGGCCCATGACCTTGCCGCGCTGGTCGCCGTCGGCGGCGTTGAGGATGCCCCAGTTGACGAGCTGCGAGACGGCGATGCCGATGACGATCGCGGCCTGCTGGAAGGAGCCGAGCCGCCCGCGGTACGCGGCCGGGGAGACCTCCGCGATGTAGGCCGGGCCGATGACCGAGGCCATACCGATGGCGAAGCCGCCGATGACCCGCCAGAAGGCCAGGTCGTACAGGGCGAAGGGCAGCGCGGAGCCGACGGCGCTGACGGTGAACAGCACGGCCGAGATCTGCATGCAGCGGATACGGCCGATGCGGTCGGCGATCCGGCCCGCGGTGGCGGCGCCGATCGCACAGCCGATCAGCGCGATGGCGATGACCTGAGCCAGGGCCGCGGAGCCGACATCGTATCGGTGACGAATGGCCTCGACGGCGCCGTTGATCACGGCACTGTCGTAGCCGAAGAGAAAGCCACCCATCGCGGCCGCCGCCGCGATGAAGATGACGTGCCCGAGATGCTCGGGGTGAGCCGTCTGGGCTGCTGACGGGGGTGGCTGCGCTGTGCTGGTCACGTGTAACTCCTCGGGCCACCGGCCTCACTGCCGGGGGTGGGGGGCGAGCCCTTCCGGACGGTGTCTCCAGTGGCGCACACGTTTACGCCACCCACCACCTGAAGGTAAAAGCAACGAAGCAGAGACTATGCCTTCAAGTTTCGAAGTCAAGAGGGGGTCACTGTCTAAAAAAACACCACAGGTGACGGACTCGTGTTCAAGTATTGAAGAGATAGGGACCGCATAGCTACGAATACCCCGTAAGCGGCGCGGGGAACGTCACACCCGTGCGCCCACCGCCACGGCTGATCCGGGATCTGATCCAGGAGCTGACCCGGGGCCTGATCCAGGATCTGATCCCGGACCTGATCCGAGACAGCCGGTATGGCCGGTACGGCCGTTCAGGCGAGGGTCAGTGGAGCCGCTGGCTGATGACCTTGGACACTCCGTCGCCCTGCATGGACACGCCGTACAGCGCGTCGGCGACCTCCATCGTCCGCTTCTGGTGCGTGATCACGATCAGCTGCGACGCTTCCTGCAGCTCCTCCATGAGCCGGATCAGCCTCTGCAGGTTGGTGTCGTCGAGCGCCGCCTCGACCTCGTCCATCACATAGAACGGACTGGGCCGCGCCTTGAAGATCGACACGAGCATCGCGACGGCGGTCAGCGACCGTTCCCCGCCGGAGAGCAGCGAGAGCCGCTTGACCTTCTTACCCGGCGGCCGCGCCTCGACATCGATGCCCGTGGTGAGCATGTTGTCGGGGTCGGTCAGGATCAGCCGTCCGTCCCCGCCGGGGAACAGCCGGCTGAAGACCCCCTCGAACTCCCGCGCCGTGTCCCAGAACGCCTCGGTGAAGACCTGCTCGACCCGCTCGTCGACCTCCTTCACCACCTGGAGGAGATCGGCACGCGTCTTCTTCAGGTCCTCCAGCTGCTCACTGAGGAACTTGTGGCGCTCCTCCAGCGCGGCGAACTCCTCCAGCGCGAGCGGATTGACCTTACCGAGCTGCTGATAGGCCCGCTCGGCCGACTTGAGCCGCTTCTCCTGCTCGGCCCGGTGGAAGGGGCGGGGCTGGTTGCGCGGATCCGCCGGGTCGTCCGGCAGTTCCTCGCCCTCGGCGGGAAGGGAGGGCGGGACCGGCTGGGCGGGACCGAACTCCTCGATCAGCCCCGCCGGTTCGACGCCCAGTTCCTCCAGCGCCTTCGCCTCCAACTGCTCGATCCGCATCCGCTTCTCGGCGCCCAGCACCTCACCGCGGTGCACCGAGTCCGTCAGCTTGTCGAGCTCGGCCTTGAGATCGCGGCCTTGGTTACGGGCGACGACGAGATCCTGCTCCCGCCGCGCCTTGGCGCTCTCCGCGGCGTCACGTTCCTCGTCCGCCCGGCCGAGCGAGACCTCGACATGGGCGAGCAACTGCCGCGCGCCGGAGGCGACGGCCTCGGCGACGGCGGCCTCGTGCCGCAGCCGCGCGCGGCGCTGCTCGGCGCGGGCACGGGCCTCACGTTCGGCGCGCGCGGCCCGGTCGAGCGAATCGGCCCGCCCGGCAAGACCCTTGACCCGCTCCTCGTGGGTACGCACCTGGAGCCGGGCCTCCATCTCGGTCTGCCGCGCGTTGGCTCCGTCGGCCGCGAGCCGGTCCCGTACAGAGGTGTCGGGCTCCTCCTCCACCGGCATCTCCTCGGCCACGATGAGCCGTTCGGCCAGCTCCTCGGCCTCTTCCACGGCCCGGTCGAGGGCTTCCTGCGCACGCGCGGCGGCCGCGGTGCTCCGCTCGGCCTCTCCCACGGCGCCCCGCGCCTGCCCGGCCAGCCCTCCGAGCTGCTGCGCGACCTGGGACTTCTCCCGTTCCCCGGCCCGTCGCCGCTCGCCCAGCTCGTCGACCGCGGCGACCCGTTCCCCGCGCAGCTCGGTGGCACGGTGCTGAGCTTCGCTCAGCTCCTCGCACCGCACGCCCAGCTCTTCCAGCTCCGCCGCCGCCTCGTCGACCGACGCCTGCACTTCGAGCAGACTGGGCGCCCCGGCGGAACCGCCCTGCGCGAAGTGCGCCCCGAGCAGGTCTCCCTCAGCGGTCACAGCGGTCGTCTCGGGGCGCGCGTAGACGAGATCCTCGGCGTCCTCCAGCGTCCCGACCACGACGATGCCCCGCAGCAGCCGCCGTACGGCAGGCATGAGGTCGGACGGCGCACGGACGAGATCGGCGGCGTACACCGGCGGGCGAGGGCCGGCCGCCCGCGCCTGCGGAGGTACGCGGCCGGGGCCGTCCAAGTCGCCGTGGCCCTCGGGGCTGTCGGGGCCGGCGGGGCCGGCGGGGCTGCGGGGGCCGTCGTGCTCGTGTACGCCGTCGGGTGCGCCGCCCGCAGCGGACGCGTCCTGCGCCGCCCGGTGCCGGCTGCCGTCTCCGGGAGAAGAAGCCGGGGACCCCGGCGCGTCCGTCGGCTCCGGGGCTCCCGCCAGCAGGAGCGCCGCCCGCCCCGCGTCCTGCTTGCGCAACAGACGGATGGCGTCCGCCGCCGCGGCGGGCGTGGTCGCCGCGATCGCATCCGCCGCGGCACCGAAGGCGGCCGCCAGCGCGACCTCGTGGCCCGGGGCGACCGAGAGCAGTTCGGCCGCGGGGCCGAGCAGGCCCGACAGCCGGTCCTTCGCCGCGAGCAGCGCCCCGGTGCCGTCCTTTCGGCGCAGTCCCAGGGACAGGGCCTCGTGGCGGGCCTGTGTGGCCGCGCGCCTGCGCTCTGCCGAGGTGGCCGCCTCACGGGCCGCGGTCAGCGCGGCCTCGGCGTCCACGAGGGCGCTCTTGGCCGCCTCGTGCTGGTCGGCGAGTTGCTCGTCGCCCGCGTCCAGGCCGTCGACCTCTGCCTTGAGCTGCTCGTACGCCTCCTGGGCGGCAACGGCGCGGTCCTGTGCCTCGTCGCGGGCGGAGGCGAGCCGGTCGATCTCGGACTGGGCGGAGGCGGCGCGCGAACGGGCCGCGTTGACCTGGCCGCTCAGCCGGGCCAGGCCCTCGCGCCGATCGGCGATGGCCCGGGCCACATCCTTGAGACGCCGCTCCTCCACCGCCAGTTCACGTTCCAGGTCGGCCCGGTGGGCGACCGTGTCCTCCAGGGCGTGCTCGGCGGCCTCCAGGGCCGCTTCGAGTTCGGCCTCCTGTTCCCGCACCCGCTCGGCCTCGCGCTCCATGTCCTCGGGGTCGCGTCCGCGCCGCTCCTCCGGCGGCTGGGCGGTGGCGCTCTTCACCCGGGCGTCCGCCAGCGAGACCGTGCCGCGTACCCGCTCGGCCAGCTGCGAGAGCTCGTACCAGGTCTGCTGGGCCCGCTGCAGGCGCGGGGCGAGCCGCCGCACCTCGTCCTCAAGCATGGCCTCCCGTTGGAGGGCCTTCTTCAGCTCGGCCTCGGCGGCCTCCTTGCGCTCCTTGAGCGCGGCCTCGTCGGCCACCTCGGCCTGGAGCGCCCCCCGGAGTCGTACGAGATCGTCGGCGAGCAGCCGCAGGCGGGCGTCCCGGAGGTCGGCCTGGATCACGGCGGCCCGGCGCGCGACGGCGGCCTGCCGGCCGAGGGGCTTCAGCTGCCGCCGCAGCTCGTCGTTGAGGTCCTGCACGCGCGCGAGGTTGACCTGCATCGCGTCCAGCTTCCGCAGCGCCTTCTCCTTGCGCTTGCGGTGCTTGAGGACGCCCGCGGCCTCCTCGATGAAGGCGCGGCGGCCCATCGGATCGGCGTGCAGGACGGAGTCGAGCCGGCCCTGCCCGACGATGACATGCATCTCACGGCCGATACCGGAGTCGGACAACAGCTCCTGGATGTCCAGCAGTCGGCAGGTGTCGCCGTTGATCTGGTACTCGCTGCCGCCGTTGCGGAACATGATCCGCGTGATCGTGACCTCGGCGTACTCGATGGGCAGCGCACCGTCGGAGTTGTCGATCGTCAGCGAGACCTCGGCACGGCCCAGCGGGGGCCGCCCGGTGGTGCCGGCGAAGATGACGTCCTCCATCTTGCCGCCGCGCAGCGACTTGGCGCCCTGCTCGCCCATGACCCAGCTGAGCGCGTCCACGACGTTGGACTTGCCCGAGCCGTTGGGCCCCACGACGCAGGTGATGCCCGGCTCGAACCGCAGCGTGGTGGCCGAGGCGAACGATTTGAACCCGCGCAGGGTCAGGGCCTTGAGGTGCACGCAGCCGGACTTTACCTTCCGGGTCGGCCTCACTCCACGAACGCGCGGTTTCACCCATGAACGTGCAGGGCACATCAGACGTTAAAGAAAGTGCACAGTAAGTGTTGGGGCGCGGGGGCGGGAAGACGCAGGAAAGACGCGGAGGCAAGAAAGAAGGGACGCCGAAGCGTCCCTTGCAACTGTGTTAGCGGCTGACACAGGCAGCCTGTTCACTGGTGGTGGTGTCTGTGCTGTTCAGTGATCAGGTGAGCGCAGGCTCCGCCTGGGGTACGTCGATGCTCTCGAGAAGCGAGTCGTGAGAAGCGGCAGCCGCGAGCGCGTCGTTCTCGGCCTGGATTCGTCCGAGTTCGGATTCCAGGTCCTGGACGCGCTGCTGGAGCCGTCGCATCTCGGCAATGAGTCGCGGGTCGGAACCGCCGACGTAACCGAGAAGCGCCTTTGCCATGATGGATGGTCCTCCACACTGAGTGACCGACCGAAGCGGTGTGGGTCGTGAGGGAATCGCACCCGCGATGCTTGGCAATCTTGAGTTCTACTGCCGCTCTTACATGCCAAACAGCTAAGGTGCGCGGGGTTTTCAGCGTCTCACCAAAAAGTTTGACGGTCAACACGATCACGCCCCGTATTGGGCGGCGCCCCTGGGCGCGCGGGCCGGGACAGGCGGCGCTGCCTCACTTCAGAGGCCCTGAGGGTGCGGAGATCATTCTTGTCGGCGGAGCCTGCCACGGTGGGGCCTTTCTTGGCAACCACCTGGTGGTTTCCACCCTGGGCAGGTGCCTGGCGCACGCCCCGCGCTCCCGTTCCGGGGCGTCCCGACCGGCGCGGCGGAGTGGATCTCACCGGATGGCGAACCCGTCGTAGCCGCCTCGGGGCGTGTCCCAGATCTCAGTGACTCCGTCCACCCGGCCCGGCGTGTCGTCTCCCACGAGCCACTCGAGCAACCCCTGACACCCGTCCTCGGGGCCCTCCGCGACCACCTGGACCCGTCCGTCCTCCAGATTGAGAGCAAAACCACTCAGGCCGCCGATCTCCAGAGCCTTGGCCCGCGTGTACCAGCGGAAACCCACACCCTGGACGCGCCCGCGTACCCAGGCGACCAGCCTTTTATGCTCACTCATGGCTGCACGCTAACCGGCCAATTGCTCTCGGAGCACTTCCTCCCCTTGCACCATGCGATACCGTCCCGACCCAATGAGCCTCACCCGTTCGGATGAGGCTCGCGTTGACCGCAAGGATGAGGAAGGCCAGAAGATGGGACGCCACCGACGCTCCGCCGCCGGCCGCGCCGTCACAGGCCGCGCCACCGGGGATACGCAGACGTACGAGTCACACACGAACGGTTACGCGACGGGTGGTGCGGGCGACTACGCGGACCTGGGTGACCACACCGCCGCGGGTGACTACCGCACCGCCGGGGACTACCTGACCGGGGGCCCCTACTCGACCGCCGGCCTGTACAGCTCGCCGGGCGGCATTCACGAGACGGGCGACCTCTACTCGAAGAGCGACGCCTACCTCTTCGAGGCGCGCGGGGCCGCCGGCCACGCCTCGGGCGACTACGCGCCCGACCGCGGCTCCGGGGGCCAGCGCCGCCGCAAGAAGGCCGTGACTCCCGTACGCACCGGCCTGCTCGGGGTCTCGGCCGCCGTCGCGATGGGTGCTGTCGCCGTCGCTTCCGGGCTGATACCGGGCAGCGACAGCCTCTCGATCGGCGGGGGCGGCGCTGACAACGTGCGCGCCCAGGACACGCCGAGCGACGTGCAGACCCAGGGCGGCACGAACGACTCCGCGGACGACCGCGTGGACCCGGGCACGAGCCGGGACCTGGAGCGCTCCGCGTCCCCCTCGGTCTCGCCGACGAAGGCTCCGGAGAAGACCGAGAAGAAGCCGTCCGCCACGCCGTCGGCCAAGGCACCGGCCAAGGACTCGAAGACCGAGAAGCCGGCCACGAAGGCTCCTTCGAAGAAGGCGCCCGAGACGACGCCGTCGAAGGCGGCGTCCACGCCGTCCACCGCCGAGGCCGCGGTCCTCTCGCTGGTCAACGACGAGCGGGCCAAGGCCGGCTGCAGCCCGGTGACCGCGTCCGGCTCGCTGGCCGCGCTGGCCGAGGCCTTCAGCGAGGACATGGCCGCGCGGGGCTTCTTCGACCACACGGACCCGAACGGGGCCTCCCCCTGGGACCGGGCGGAGAAGGCCGACATAACGAACCTCGGTGGCGAGAACATCGCCCGCGGCCAGGCCGACGCCGCCGCGGTGATGGAGGCCTGGATGAACAGCCCTGGTCACCGCGCGAACATCCTGAACTGCGACTTCAAGACCCTGGGCGTCGGCGCGCACTTCGCGTCGGGCGGCCCGTGGTGGACGCAGGACTTCGGCTACTAGTCACGACGCGGGCACGCTCTGCAGCAACGCCGTACTCCCGGACAGCGCTAACTTCTGGTTAGCGCTGTCCGGGAGTACGCTCTGCTCATGGACGCCACGGATCGGCCGGATCTCGCGTACGACGTGTTCTCCAAAGGGTGCCCGTCCCGGGGCACTCTTGAGCACGTCACGGGACGCTGGGGCGGGCTCACGCTGGGAGCGCTGTCCGAGAGCCCGCTGCGCTTCAACGAACTGCGCCGGCGCGTGGACGGCGTGAGCGAGAAAATGCTCTCCCAGACACTGCACGCGCTGGAGCGCGACGGGCTGGTGCACCGGGAGGCCCAGCCCACGAACCCGCCGCGGGTGGACTACGAGCTGACGCCGCTGGGCCGCGAGATCGCCGGTCGGCTGGTTGCCCTCATCCACTTCGTGGAGGGGCGCATGGACGACGTACTGGGGGCGCGCGAGCGCTATGACACCGCGCGCGGCGGGCGCTGACAGCGCGGACAGAAGTAGCTGGACCGATTCATCCAGGGCCTGCGCCGCATCACGGTGCCGCAGCGGCGGCACGGCTCGCCCTCACGGCCGTACGCGTCGAGCGAGCGGTCGAAGTAGCCCGACTCCCCGTTCACGTTGACGTAGAGGCTGTCGAAGCTGGTGCCGCCGACGGCGAGAGCCGCGTTCATCACATCCCGTACATGGCCCAGGAGTTCGGCCGTGCGCGGGCGCGTGAATCCGGTGGTGGAGCGCTCGTAGTGGAGCCGCGCGCGCCAAAGTGCCTCGTCCGCGTAGATGTTGCCGACGCCGCTGATCAACGACTGGTCGAGCAGGGCGCGTTTGACGGTGGTGCGCCTGCGGCGCAGCGCCTCGTGGAACGCGTCGTCGTCGAACAGCGGGTCCAGAGGGTCACGGGCGATGTGCGCGATGACGTCGGGCAGCCCGTCGGGCGACGTCTCGTGCAACGAGAGCCCGCCGAAGGTGCGTTGGTCGACGAAGCGGAGCTCGGTGCCGAGGTCGTCGGAGAACCGGACGCGGATGCGCAGATGCTTCTCGTCCGCTGCGTCCTGCGGCTGGACGAGCAGCTGACCGCTCATCCCGAGGTGCGCGAGGACGGCGCTCGGTGAGTCCGCGAGCGGCAGCCAGAGATATTTGCCGCGGCGCTGGACCAGTCCGACGCGGTGGCCCTTCAGCCGGGCCCCGAAGTCCTCGCCGCCCGCGATGTGCCGGCGCACGGCGCGCGGGTGCAGCACCTGCGTGTCCGCGACGATCCGTCCGCTGACCCAGCGTTCGAGGCCTCGCCGTACGACCTCGACCTCGGGCAGTTCGGGCACGGGGTCTCCTCCGGAGGGGGCGGTTTCTGAACGTGTGCGTTGCGCTGGGCTGGGCTGTTGTCGGGCGCGGGTCGGTGGGAGCTGGTCGCGCCGCTGGAGGCAACGGCGCTTCGCGCGTTGAACGTGTTTGCCCGCCCCCGGTGACCGGGGGCGGGCAAACACGGATGCTTCAGGCCGAAGCGGGGTCGGATGCCGTCGGGGGGGAGGCGTCGAGCGTCTCCTCCTCGACTGCGTCGACCGTCTCGACTGTCGTCGGTGCTTCAGCCTCTGCGGCGGCGGCCGCCTCGGCCCGCTCGTCCGCGGCGGAGCGGATGGCCCGCCAAGCGGACTCCGCGGCCTGCTGCTCCGCTTCCTTCTTGCTGCGGCCGGTGCCGGTGCCGTACGAGACGCCTCCGACGCGGGCAGCAGCGGTGAAGGTCTTCTCATGGTCCGGGCCGGTCTCGGTGACCAGGTACTCGGGAACGCCGAGCCCCTCGGTCGCCGTGAGTTCCTGGAGACTGGTTTTCCAGTCCAGGCCCGCGCCCAGATTCGAGGATCTCTCGATCAGCGGGTCGAAGAGCCGGTGGACGAGTTCGCCCGCCGCATCCAGACCCTGGTCGAGATAGACAGCGCCGATCACCGCTTCGAGGGTGTCGGCGAGGATGGACGCCTTGTCCCGGCCGCCTGTGCCCTCTTCACCCCGGCCGAGCCGGATGAAGGAGCCGAGGTCGAGCCCCCGGCTCACCTCCGCAAGTGCACGCGAGTTGACCACCGCGGCCCGCAACTTGGCCAGCTGGCCTTCGGGCAGGTCGGGGTGGGTGGTGTACAGCGTGTCCGTGACCACGAGGCCGAGCACGGAGTCCCCGAGGAACTCCAGTCGTTCGTTGGTCGGCAGACCGCCGTTCTCGTATGCGTACGAACGGTGGGTCAGTGCACGCACCAGAAGGGCGGACTCGAGCTTGTACCCGAGCCGCCCTTCCAGAAGGGTGTGGGACGAGGCTGTGTTCTCCGCCTTTTTGCTGGCGCTGACTTCCGCCTTGGCGTCGTCCGCCTTCTTGGGGCTAGACACAGTGCCTCTCACCAGCCGCTCAGACCTCGAGGACCTGGCGCTTGTTGTAGGTGCCGCAAGCGGGGCACGCGATGTGCTGCAGCTTGGGCTCGTGGCAGCGCTCGCACGCAACCAGGTTGGGGACCGCAGCCTTCCACTGCGACCGGCGGTGGCGCGTGTTGCTGCGCGACATCTTCCGCTTCGGAACAGCCACGGCTACTTCTCCTGCTTCTCGGCGGCGCGTGTTGACTTGGGCGCTTCGCCGCTCTTGTCCTTCTCGCCATCTTCGAGTGAACCGGCGAGTCCCTGCAGTGCCGCCCAACGGATGTCGACGGCGTCATGGTGGTGGTCCGGGTCGTCCGCGAGCCGGGCTCCGCACTGGGAGCACAGGCCGGGGCAGTCGTCCTGGCACACCGGCTGCATCGGCAGTGCGAGCACCACCGCATCACGCAGCACGGGTTCGAGGTCGAACAGGCCGTCCTCGATGAAAAGCGTGTCCTCGTCGTCCTCGGCGTCGTCGGCCGGCTCCGCTTTCACACGGCCCCGGTCGTCGGCGTCACGGTACGAGAACATCTCCTGGAAATCCGTTTCGAGCTGCTGCTCGACCGGCTCCAGACACCTTACGCACTCCCCCTTGGCCAGTGCACGGGCGGTGCCTGTGACAAGCACCCCTTCCATGACCGACTCAAGACGGAGGTCGAGCTTCACCGGGGTGCCTTCCGGCACTCCGATGACTCCCTGGATACCGAGATCCGTGGGAGCGTCGATCTCGCGGGTCAGGCGCTGCAGCGCACCGGGACGCCGCCCCAGCTCGTGTGTGTCGAACACGAGAGGGTTGCGGTGGTCTAGGCGGGCGTTCAGAACCTGTTCCTACTTTCGATCTTGAAACTCGGGGTTACCGCCCTTGGTGTTTCCCGGGCAGCGTTGATCGCGGACGTGCACACGACCGAAGAGCCAGGATACTGGACCTTTCGCTCTCGGCCCAATCCGGCGTCAGCGCCCCTGTTCGTACGCCCGCAGCTGCTCCGCGCTGATCATGCCGGTGTCGAAGAGGCTGGTCTCGTCGAGCGCATTCTCGGGCGGCTGGGGCGTCTGGGGCGGCTGAGGGGACGGGGCGTACGCCTGCTGCCCGTTCTGGTCGTACGCGACCTGCTGGTCGTAACCCTGCTGCGGGTAGGCGGCGTACGGATCGGCGTTCTGCTGGTAGCCGTACCCGTCCTGCTGTACGTACTGCTGCTGCTGCTGATAGCCGTACGGGTCGGCGCTCTGCTGCTGGTAGGCGTAGGCGTCCTGCTGCGCGTACTGCTGCTGGTGGGGCAGGTCCACCGGAGCCGGAGGCTGGGGCAGGTCGGCGGGCCGGAGCGGGGCCGAGGCGGCGGCGGACTGCTCGGGGGTCTCCGCGAGGCCGTCCAGGTACTCGGCGTCGGTGGTGTGCCCCGGCGTCCCGTCCTCCCCGAAGCCGCCCAGGTCGCTCAGGTCGTCGCTGGCGATCCTGCCGTGCAGCTTCTGGCGGCCCCGGCCGACGGCGTCCAGGGTCTTGGCGAGGACGGCCTCGAAGGCGCCGAGCTTGACGTCGACGTATTCGTCGGCGCTGCGGCGCAGGGTCTCCGGGTCGTGGCTGCGCTCGGGGGCGTCCTCGTCCTCGTAGCCCTGTTCATCGGTGCCGGGCCCGGTGCCGAGGAGCTTCTCGCGGCCCCGGCCGACCGAACCGAGGGTCTTGGTGAGTACGACCTCGAAGTTGGCGAGCTTGGAGTCGACGTACTCGTCGGCCTCGGCGCGGACGTCCTCGGACTCCTTGCGGGCCCCGGCCAGGATCCGGTCTGCCTCGTTCTGCGAGCGGCGGGCGACCTCGGTGTCGGAGATCAGCGAACCGCGTTCGGCGTGCGCGGACTCGACGATCCGCTCGGCCTCCAGACGGGCCTGCTCGACCATCTGCTCGCGGCCGCCGATCAGTTCCTCTGCCTGGGCGAGAGAGCCCGGCAGCGCCTGGCGTACCTCTTCCAGCAGGGAGAGGAGCTCGGCGCGGTTGACCACGCACGAGGCCGACATGGGCATGGAACGGGCGCTGCCGACCACCGAGACGATCTCATCGAGCTTCTTCTGCACGTCCACCGTGTGCTCGCCACTCTCTACAGCTGTGATGGAGACGGACAGTCCGACTGTACGACCACTCCTGCCCCGCCCGACACCGGATGGCGGACTCCCGGAACCGCGAGGGCTGTTCAGTCCTTCCTGAGACGCTCACCGAGTGCCTGCAGGACCACCGGGGGCACCAGGTGGGAGACGTCTCCGCCCCAGGTCGCGACCTCCTTGACCAGTGAGGAGGAGAGGAAGCTGTAGGTGGGGTTGGTCGGGACGAAGAGGGTCTCGACGCCGGAGAGGCCGTTGTTCATCTGGGCCATCTGCAGCTCGTAGTCGAAGTCGCTGACCGCGCGCAGGCCCTTCACGATGGCCGGGATGTCGCGCTCCTTGCAGAAGTCGACGAGGAGTCCGTGGAAGGCCTCCACCTCGACGTTCCCGAACTCGGCGGTGACCTGACGGATCAGGTCGATCCGCTCATCGATCTCGAACAGCCCCTTCTTGGACTGGTTGATCATCACCGCGACGTGCACGACGTCGTACAGCCTGGACGCTCTGGCGATGATGTCGAGATGTCCGTTGGTAATCGGGTCGAACGACCCGGGACAGACGGCGCGGCGCACTTCAGATCCCTCGCTCTCCGGTCCGGTCATCGTGCGTCTTCGCACGTAGAGGCGGCGCGACCGTACCAAAACGTTCCCTCGCCGTAGCGACGGGAGCGCAGTGCTTCAAAGCCGTCTGGCCATCGGAATTCGCCGCCTCTTGTACCGCGCTCAACGGTGACGAGCGCTTCGTCCGTGAGCCAGCCCCCCGCACGGAGTGTGAGGAGAATCTCGCGAAGATCGTCATCCGTGACCGCGTACGGCGGATCGAGAAACACCAGGTCGTACGGGGTTTGTGGCACGCCGGTACGGATGATCTGTTCCGCTTTGCCGGACCTCACCTCGGCGCCGGGCAGCCCCAGCGACTTCACGTTCTCCCGGATCGTGCGGGCCGCGCGGGCGTCGGCCTCGACCAGGAGGGTGTGTCCGGCGCCGCGGCTCAGCGCCTCCAGGCCGACCGCGCCCGAACCGGCGTACAGGTCGAGGACGCGGTCGCCTTGCAGGGGGCCGCCGAGCAGGGACTGCCAGGTGGAGAAGAGACCCTCGCGGGCACGGTCGGAGGTGGGCCTTGTGCCGGTGCCCGGCGGGACTGCCAGGCGTCTTCCGCCTGCTGTGCCGGCGATCACGCGGGTCATCGCGGGTCCTTGCTGGAGGGAGTGGTCACGGGATCAGTCTGGCAGGTGGGCAGTCCTTCGCGTGGTGGGTGGGTGCGGGGCTGATCGCGCAGTTCCCCGCGGCCCTGACGGGGCGCTCGGTGCGGGGCCAGCCCGGCGCGAGGCGGGGCAGGGCGGGGCTGCCTTCGGGCGGCGGGCTCGGCTCGGAGCACCCCGGAGCCCAGGGGTCAGCCCTTGTCCAGGTACTGCTCCCTCTCCTCGTCCAGCAGAGCCTGCAGAGCCGTGCGCAGGCCGGGGAAGCGGTCGAGGTCCGGGTCGGTGGCGACCAGCGCGGTCGCCTCCTCGCGGGCCTCGGCGATGATCTCCTCGTCCTCGATGACGGCGAGCATCCGCAGCGAGGTACGGGCCCCGGACTGGGCCTGGCCGAGGACATCGCCCTCGCGTCGCTGTTCGAGGTCGATACGGGAGAGCTCGAAGCCGTCGAGCGTGGACGCCACCGAGGTCAGCCGCTGGCGGGCCGGGCTCGCCTCCGGCATCTCGGTGACCAGGAGGCACAGACCCGCTGCGGAGCCACGGCCGACACGACCGCGCAGCTGATGGAGCTGGGACACTCCGAACCGGTCGGCGTCCATGATCACCATGGCTGTCGCGTTCGGCACGTTCACCCCCACCTCGATGACCGTCGTGGCGACCAGGACCTGGGTCTCCCCTCCCGAGAAGCGGCGCATCACGGCGTCCTTCTCATCGGGTGGCATACGGCCGTGCAGCACTTCGACCTTGAGGCCCTGGAGAGGGCCCTGGGCGAGCTGGTCGGCGACTTCGAGGACGGCGAGGGGCGGGCGCTTCTCGGCGTCCGCCGCGGCCACCTCCTCGGCGGACGGCTTCTTCTTGCTCTTCTTCTTCGGGTCGTCGTCCTCGTCGCCGATGCGGGGGCAGACCACGTACGCCTGATGACCGTTGGACACCTCCTCCCGCACGCGCTCCCACGCGCGCGCGAGGAAGTGGGGCTTGTCCGCGGCCGGGACGACATGGCTGGCGATGGGCGAGCGCCCGGCGGGGAGCTGGTCCAGGACCGAGGTGTCCAGGTCGCCGAAGACGGTCATGGCGACCGTGCGGGGAATGGGCGTGGCGGTCATCACGAGGAGATGCGGCGGCTGCTTGCCCTTGCCGCGCAGGGCGTCGCGCTGTTCGACGCCGAACCGGTGCTGTTCGTCCACCACGACCAGGCCCAGGTCGTGGAACTGCACCTTGTCCTCGATCAGGGCGTGCGTGCCGATGACGAGCCCCGCCTCGCCGGTGACCAGGTCGAGGAGGGCCTGACGGCGGCCGGCCACCCCCATGGAGCCGGTGAGCAGCACCACCTTCGTGGAGTCGGCGGCCCCGCCGAGCATTCCGCCCTCGGCCAGCTCCCCCATCATCTCGGTGATGGACCGGTGGTGCTGCTGGGCGAGCACTTCGGTGGGCGCCAGCATCGCCGCCTGCCCACCCGTGTCGACCACGGCCAGCATGGCGCGCAGGGCCACCAACGTCTTTCCGCTTCCCACCTCCCCCTGCAGCAGCCGGTGCATCGGGTGTTCCGTGGCCAGGTCGTCGAAGATCTCCCTGGAGACCTTCTGCTGGCCTTCGGTGAGGGTGAAGGGGAGCTTTGCGTCGAAGGCGGACAGCAGTCCGTCCTTCTTGGGCTTCCTTGCCACGGCGGGCAGTTGGGCGTCCGCGTGGCGGCGGCGGGCCAGGGCCACCTGGAGGACGAAGGCCTCGTCCCACTTGAGGCGGGAGCGGGCGTCCTCGATGTCCGCCTTGGTGTGCGGGCGGTGGATCTTGAGCAGGGCCTCGGGCAGGGAGACCAGGCCGCGGCCTGCCTGGAGCGGCTCGGGCAGCGGGTCGACGGCCTCCTGGGCGCTCGGCAGCACCGTCTGCACGGCCTTGGCGATCTTCCAGGACTCCAGTTTGGCGGTGGCGGGGTAGAGCGGGATCAGCGCTCCGGCCCAGGAGTCCACCGTCTCGGACGCGTCCTCGCCGCGCAGCAGCTCGTACGCCGGATGGGCCAGCTGGAGGCGGTGATTGAAGACGGACACCTTGCCCGAGAACAGCGCGCGCGTGCCGGGGAGGAGTTCCTTGTGGGGTTTGTGCACGCCGTTGCCGAAGAAGACGAGCTTGAGCCGGCCGTTGCCGTCCGTGATGGTCACTTCGAGGCGCTGGCCCTTGCCGCGGGGGGCTCTGGGCGAGGCGAAGGTGTGCAGACGGGCGTCGGCGACCTGGGCGACCACCGTCACATGCTCGTCCATGGGCAGGTCCGCGAGGTGGGTGAGCTGCCCACGCTCCTCGTACCTGCGCGGATAGTGGTGCAGCAGGTCACCGACGGTGTGCAGGCCGAGATGCTCGCCCATCACCTTCGCGGTGGCGGGTCCGAGCACCTTCTTCAGTGGTTCTTCGAGCGCGGGCACGAGATCCATTGCACACCACAGCACTGACAATGCCGTATACGTCCTGGAAATCCGCTGGTCAGACGGCTCGTTCGGGGCCTACGATGGCCGCCTCCGGCACCTGTTCGCGGTCACCTCGTTCGGGACCGCCCGACCCCGCGCCGTCGCACGTCCCCCCACCGGCGCAGCGACGATGGATTCCCAGATCTCACAGCCCTCTCAGGCACCCCAGTCACCTCATACGTTCCAGGTCGACCTGCGCGGCCTCGTGGACCTCCTCTCCCATCACCTCTACTCCAGTCCCAAGGTCTACCTGCGCGAACTCCTGCAGAACGCCGTGGACGCGATCACCGCCCGCCGCGCCGAGCAGCCGGACGCGCCCGCCCAGGTGCGGCTGTTCGCCGAGAACGGCACCCTGCGCGTGGAGGACTCCGGGATCGGGCTCACCGAGACGGACGTGCACAGCCTCCTGGCGACGATCGGCCGCAGTTCCAAGCGGGCCGACGGCCTGGAGTCGGCCCGTTCCGACTTCCTCGGCCAGTTCGGCATCGGTCTGCTCGCCTGCTTCGTGGTCGCCGAGCGCATCCGGGTGGTCAGCCGCAGCGCGCGTACGCCCGACGCGCCGCCGGTGGAGTGGACGGCGACCGACGACGGCTCCTACCTGGTCCGTACCCTGCCGCCCGAGGCCCGCGCCGAACCGGGCACCACCGTGTACCTGGAGGCGCGCCCGGGGACCGCCGACTGGCTGACCGGGGAGCGGGTGCTGTCGTTGGCCCGGGACTTCGGTTCGCTGCTGCCGTACGACGTCCGGGTGGGCGACGAGACGGTGACGGACCTTCCGGCGCCCTGGGACCGCGCGTACCCCAGTCCCGCCACCCGGAGGGTCGCCCTGGCGCGGCACTGCCACGACCTGTTCGGGTTCACACCGCTGGACTCGATCGAGCTGAACGTGCCGCTGGCCGGGATCCGCGGGGTGGCGTACGTGCTGCCGGCCGCGGTCAGCCCCGCCCAGCGCGCCGGTCACCGCGTGCATCTGAAGGGCATGCTGCTCACCGAGCGGGCCGAACAGCTGCTGCCCGACTGGGCGTTCTTCGTGCGCTGTGTCCTGGACACGGACAGTCTGCGGCCCACCGCGTCCAGGGAGTCGCTGTACGAGGACGAGACCCTGGCGGGCGTACGGGAGGCGCTGGGCGAGCGGATCCGGTCCTGGCTGACCGGGCTCGCGGCCGGAGATCCGGAGCGGCTGGCCGCCTTCCTGTCGGTGCATCACCTGGGAGTGAAGTCCCTGGCGCGGCACGACAGCGAGATGCTGCGCACGATGCTGCCGTGGCTGCCCTTCGAGACCACCGACGGGCAGCTGTCCCTCGAGGAGTTCGCCCAGCGGCATCCGGTGGTGCACTTCACGCGGACCGTGGAGGAGTACCGCCAGGTCGCGCCGATCGCGTCGGCCCAGGGCGTGGGTGTCGTCAACGGCGGCTACACGTACGACAGCGAACTGGTCGAGGCGCTGCCGTCGGTGCGCCCGGGGACGGTCGTGGCAGAGCTGGACGCCGACACGGTGACCGCGCATCTGGACGTGGTCGACCCGGCGGAGGAGCTGGCCCTGTCGGCCTTCCTCGGGACCGCGCGGGCGAAACTCGACCCCCTGGGGTGCGATGTCGTCCTGCGGGCCTTCCACCCGCTCTCCGTGCCCGCGCTGCACCTGGACGACCGGACGTCCCGCCACGAGCAGGCCCGCGCGGACGCCGAGGAGCAGGCCGACGACCTGTGGGCGGGCATACTCGGCTCGCTGCGCGGCAGCGCCCCGCGCGCGCGTCTGGTGCTCAACCACCTCAACCCGCTGGTCCGGCGGATCAGCGCACTCCACGACCGGGAACTGATCGGCACGGCCACGGAGTCGATCTACGGGCAGGCCCTGCTGATGGCGCAGCGTCCGCTGCGGCCCGCGGACTCGGCGCTCCTGAACCGGGCGTTCATGGGCCTCCTGGAGTGGGCCACCCACAGCGACCCCCCGGAGGATGGCCACCGATGAGCCGCGCCATGGACTTCGAGACGCTGCGCCGGGCGATGCAGGAGAACTACGAGCAGCCGGAGGGCCCCGCCCGCAACGCGCGCGCGGAGCAGCTGCTCACCGAGGCCGAGAGCCTGAACATTCCGCTCGCCGTGATCGAGGCGCTCGGCCACCAGCTGAAGGTCTACAACTACAGCTCCGAGAAGGACAGGATGTTCGTCCCTTTCGCGCGCCTGCTGCGCATGTGGGACGAACGGCCCGAGGACTTCGACTGGTACGAGATCCACTCCCTGCACTGGGTGTTCAAGTGGGTGTCCTCAGGGATGCTCGGTCAGCCGCACATACCGCTCGCCTCCATCGAGAAGTGGCTCGGCGAGATGGAGCACCGCTACCGGCTCGCCGGACACTCCGAACGGGCCGTGCGCGGCGCCGAGTTCAGTGTGGCCCGGGAGGTCGGAGACCTCGCGCGGGCCGAGCGCGCGTACGCCGCGTGGCTCGCCGCGGACCGGGACCGGATGGCCGACTGCCACGCCTGCGAACTGCACGACCAGGGCAGGTGGCGTGCCGAGCGGGGCGCGGACGCCGAGGCCCTTGAACTGTGGCGGCCGGTCCTGGAGGGCGAGTACACGTGCGCCCACGAACCGCACGCCGTCCTCGCGTCCTCGCTGCTGCCCCTGCTGCGCCTCGGCCGCCCGGACGAGGCACGGGCCCACCACCTGCGCGGTTTCCGGCTCGTGCGCCCCATGGAGAGCATGCGCGGCGCGTACGCGGACCACGTGGAGTTCTGCGCGCTCACCGGCAACGAGGCGCGTGCCCTGGAGCTGCTCGCGGAGCGGCCGGCGTACTTCACGGACGGCGGGGAGCCGCGCAGCCGGATGGACTTCCTGGCCGTGGTCGCCCTGCTGGCGGACCGGCTGACCTTCCTGGGGCTCAGCGAGCAGACCATGCCGGGCCCGGCCGGCCGTGCCTGGACCGCGAGCGAACTGGCCGCCCACGCGCGCGTGGAGGCCCTTTCCCTGGCCGGGCGATTCGACGAGCGCAACGGAACGACGCAGGTGAGCGAGCGGGTCCGCAAGCGCGTGGACCAGCGGCCGCTGGTGGAGCGCCTGCCGCTGGGCGTACACGCCGCGCGGACCGTCACCGCTCCCGTGCGGCCCGCTTCCGGACAGCAGACGCACGGGCAGCAGCAGCCTGGGCCCTCCGCCGGCGCGGGACCTGATCTGCCCGCGCTGCTCGTCGAGGCCCGCCGGCTCTCGGAGTCACTGCACCCGGAGTCCGTCGCGGCGTGGGCGGCGGTCGCCGGGGCCGCCGGGGACGAGGTACTCGCCCCGCGCGACCGCGCGGAGATGACCGACCACGAGGCGATGGGCCGCGGCCCCGAGGGCGTGGAGCTGTTCGCCCGCGCCGCCGAGCTGTACGAGGAAGCGGGCGACCCGGGCGAGGCCCTGGCGGCACGCGCGCGTGGAGCGTACGTACTGGCCCTGTCCGGCCGGAGCGACAAGGCGCTGGCCGCGGTCTCGGAGCCGTACGAGCTGGTGCTCGCGCTCTTCGCGGAGGGCGGCACCGGGGTCGGGCAGGCCGCTTCCGTGCTGGTCGCGAGGGCCCGGATCCTGCTGCAGCGGGTGCACGAGGCGGCGGAGACGAACGGGACGGGTGACGGGTCCGAGGCCCTGGCCGCCGCGGAGACCGCCGCCCGGGAGCTGTTGGCGCTCGCCGGGCCGGACGCCGGGCCGGACGCCGAGGGCGATCTCCTGGTCGCCGCGCGTGCCGCGGAGGCACAGGCCATGCTCGGGGAGCTCGCGGCGCACTCCGGGGACGCGGAGAGGGCCGCGGAGCTGCTCACGCGGGCCTCGGAGGCGTTCGTCGCCGCCGGGCTGCCGTGGTTCGCGGTGGAGTACGAGGCCCGGCTGACCGGGCTCGCGCGCCGGCTGGGCGACGCCGAGGCGGCCGAGCGGGCGGCCCGGGCGGCGCTGGAGCACGGGGCCTCCTTCGTGGAGCCGGCCGGTCATGCCCAGCTGCATCTCCAGCTGGCCGAGATACTCGGCGCCACCGGACGGTTCGGGCCGGCCGCGGACCACGCCCTGGAGGCGTCGCACTGGGCCGACGAGGGCGGCGAGAGTGCCACGCTGGGCGCCTGGGCACGACATCAGCTGGGCGGCTTCCTGCTGCGTCGGGGGCGCTGGGCGGAGGCAGCGGAGGTCTTGGAGTCCGCGCTGATCGAGCTGAGCGCGCGGACCCACGGCGACGGGGCGATCGTGCAGACCCGGTGGTGGCTCGGCGACTGTCTCACCGAGCTCGGGGAGCACCGCGGGGCCGCCGAACACTGGCTCCGGGCCGCCGACATCGCCCGCCAGTGGCCCGAGCAGCACGACCACGCGACGCTGGCCCACCTCGCCGCCGAGGCCCTCGGCCACGCGGGGCTGCTCCCTGAGGCGGCGCAGGCCTACGAGCGCGCCGGTGACCTCTGGCGCACCCTCGGCAACGTCCACGGGCTGATCCGCTCGCTGCGGGCCCGCGCGTGGCTGGCGGTGCGCGCCCAGGACCCCGAGGGGCCGAAGGACGCCGGGCTCGACGTGGCACGGGAGTTGATGGGCAGGGCTGTCGCCGCGTGCGAGGCCGCCCTGCTCGGCAGTGCCGCAAACGAGGAAGGTGACGAAAGCGACGAGGCGCGCGAGGCCCGCGAACAGCTTGTGTCCGAACTCGCCCACACGCACCGGCAGTTCGGTGACCTGGTCGCCCGTTCCGTGCCCGACGACGCCGAGGACGCGACGATCCACGCCCTGTTCGAGGAGGCGCTGGCCCACCTCACGTCGGCCGTCTCCGGCTTCCTCATGCTCGGCGAGGACGCCCTCCACGACCGCACGAGCGCCCAACTGGCCGCCGGGTGGCTGGAGGCCGACCTGGAGCACCCGGACCGGGCGGCGGCACACGCGCGTGCGGTGCTCGCCGCTTACGCCGACATGGGCACCCCCGCTCCCGCTCCCGCCCCCGACGCCGACGCCGACGGGACAGTGGCGGCTCGTCGCGCCGAGGCGGAGCGGCTGTTGCAGGCCACGGAGTCAGGCCTGACAGGCACGACAGTCACGACAGGCACGACAGACGTGTCGGACGTATCTGATGTGCCTGATGTATCTGATGTGCCGGACGTGTAGGGGCTACTCCACGCCGATCAGCAGCAGCGCTCCCTGGCGTCCGCCCCGGTACACGACCGTGTCCACGGCCAGGTACGACTCCCGGACCCGGGCTTCGAGATGGTCCGCGATCGCGTCGGGAGCGTCGTCACCGAGGACCAGGGTGACCATCTCGCCGCCCGCCGCGAGCATCCGGTCGAGGACCGTCTCGGCGGTGGCCGTGATGTCGGAGCCGATCACGGCCACGTCGCCCTCGATGAGGCCGAGGACGTCGCCGGCCTGGCAGATGCCGGCCATGGTCCAGGACTGGCGTTCCGCGACCTCCACCTCGGCGTACCGGGTCGCGCCCGCGGCCGAGGTCATCGCGACCACGTCCTCGTCGAAGCGCCTCTCGGGCTCGTGCACGGCGAGCGCGGCGATCCCCTGCACCGCGGAGCGCGTGGGGATCAGCGCGACCCGCACGCCCTCGGTCCGGGCCTGCTCGGCCGCCGCGGCCGCGGTGTGACGCAGTTCGGCGTCGTTCGGCAGCAGCACCACTTCGAGCGCGTGGGCCCGCCGGACCGCCTCGACGAGCTCCCCGCTCGCCGGCGGCTCCCCGGGGCGTGCGAGGACCGTGGTGGCCCCGGCCTCCGCGTAGAGGCGCGCGAGGCCTTCTCCGGGGACTACGGCCACGACCGCGCGCTGTGCCCTCTCCCGGACGGGCCGGACGGTCGAGCCGGTCGTGTGCGCGTCGGCCGGCCCGAAGTGCGTGATCCGGATCCGGTGCGGCCGGCCGGCCTCGACTCCCGCCTCCACGGCCGCGCCCGCGTCGTCGACGTGCACATGGACGTTCCACAGTCCGTCCCCGCCGACCACGACGAGCGAGTCCCCGAGCGCGTCGAGCCTGCCGCGCAGCCGCGCCACGGCCGCGTCGTCCGCGTCCAGGAGGTAGATCACCTCGAACGCGGGGCCGCTCTCCTCCGGGGCGGGCCCGCCGCCGTCCCCGCATCCCGGGGCCGTCACGGCCGAGTCGGCCCCCACGCGCGCGTGCGACGCGAGGACCGGCACCGCTCCCGCCGCGGGAGCCTCGCCCGTGAACGTCTCCACCAGCGCCGCCAGCACGGCCACGAGTCCGCGTCCGCCCGCGTCGACCACCCCGGCCCGCTCCAGGACCGCGAGCTGCCCGGGGGTCGCCGCGAGTGCCGCCCGCGCACCCTTGTAGGCGGCCCGCGCGACCGCCGCGCAGTCCTGCCCTTCAGCGGCGGCGGCCGCTTCGGCGGCCGCCGAGGCGACCGTGAGGACCGTGCCCTCGACCGGGTGCGCGACCGCCTGCCTGGCCGCGTCGGACGCGTGCCGGAGGGCAAGCCGCAGGCCCCGGCCGTCGGCCTGTGCGGTGTCGGTCCGTACGGGGGTCTGTGCGAAGTCGGTCTGTGCGGTATCTGTGTCCGCGGCGAGCACCTGGGCCATGCCCCTCAGGAGCTGCGCGAGGATCGTTCCGGAGTTCCCGCGGGCCCCGATGAGCGCGCCGTGCGCCATGGCCCGTATCGCGTCGGCGAGCGTGGGCGGCTCGATCACCGGCCCGCTCACCGGCCCGCTCACCGGCCCGCTGCGAAAGGTGTCGGGTCCCGCGGCGCCACCGGAGGCGGAAACGGCGGCGTGCGCCGCGAAGACCGCCTCGACGGCCGCGGCCGCGGATTCGACGGTGAGATAGAGGTTGGTGCCGGTGTCCCCGTCCGCGACGGGATAGACATTGATCGCGTCGATCTCCTCGCGCGCGCGGCCGAGAGCCCGCAGCGCGAGTCCGCTCCAGGCGCGTACCGCGGATGCGTCCAATGTCTGCGGCACCTGCGGCACCTGCGCCTCCTTGAGCAGCCGAACTGGACAGCCGGACCGAGCAGCCGAACGTCCGACGCAGCGTAGACCCAGGTGGGTGGGGTTCGTACCGGAAGAGGGCCGGGAGGGAGCCTGCACGGAACATGGTAGTTTCGTTGTACGGACGCAGTCGTTGTATGCTGCTCCGGTTGCCCGATCTCATCGGGCCTTCCCCCTGGCAGCGCCACTTCAGATCCTAGATCTTGATCCCGGCATGCCGGGATCCACCGTAAGTGCATCTGAAGTCTTTGGAGTGACCCGTGGCTGCCAACTGCGACGTCTGTGGCAAGGGGCCGAGCTTCGGCAACAGCATCTCGCACTCGCACCGCCGTACGTCCCGTCGCTGGAACCCGAACATCCAGCGCGTACGTACCGTGGTCAGCGGGACGCCGAAGCGCGTCAACGCTTGCACCTCGTGCATCAAGGCCGGCAAGGTCTCACGCTGACGCTCTGCCAGCGCGCGGCCACTGCCGGTTCTCTGCTCAAAGCCGGTCCACCTCACCGTGGACCGGCTTTTTGTTATGCCGGTGGCCGTCATGCCGGTGTCTGTCATGCCTGTGGGTGCTCGGGCCGCCACCGCCATCCGTGATCCACCGGCCCGATCCCGCCCCCCAGCGCGAACCCGGCCCCGATCGCGCCGGTGACGTACTCCTTCGCCGCCACGACCGCCTCCGGCACCGACCGCCCCCGCGCGAGTCCCGAGGCGATGGCACTCGCGAGCGTGCATCCCGTGCCGTGGGTGTGCCGGTTGTCGAGCCGGGGCGCGCGCAGCCAGAGTTCCTCGGAGCCGTCGGTCAGGAAGTCCACCGCGTCACCGCTCAGGTGACCGCCCTTGATCAGCGCCCAGGCCGGCCCGTACGACAGGACAGCCGCCGCCGCCCGCCGCATCCCGTCCTCCGACTCGACCCGTACGCCCGTCAGCTGGGCCACCTCGTCGAGGTTCGGTGTCGCCACCGTCGCCACGGGCAGCAGCTTCGTCCGTACGGAGTCCAGCGCCGACGAGGCGAGCAGGGGGTCGCCGTGCTTGGAGACACCGACCGGGTCGACGACGGCGGGCGCGTCGGTGCCGCCTATCAACTCGGCGACGGTCTCGACGAGTTCGGCGGAGGACAGCATGCCGGTCTTGACCGCCTGGACGCCGATGTCGTCGACGACGCTGCGGTACTGGGCGCGCACCGCCTCCACCGGCAGCTCCCAGGCGCCTTGTACGCCGAGGGAGTTCTGCGCGGTGACGGCGGTGAGCACGCTCATGCCGTGCACGCCGAGCGCGAGCATGGTCTTCAGGTCGGCCTGGATCCCGGCCCCGCCACCGGAGTCGGAACCCGCGACCGTCAGAACGCGGGGCGGAACACGGGGCAGTACAGGGGGCGGGGCGCTCATGACTCGATGTCCCCGAAGTGGTCCCAGCCGCCCTTGCTGGTCCACGGCGCCCCGTCGACGGTGACCTGGGGCAGCGCCGACGGGTTGAGGACCTCGCCGATCACCTTCCAGCGGGCGGGCAGCTTCACGTCCGCCGGGAAGGTCGCCACGATCGCATGGTCCTCACCGCCGGTGAGCACCCACTGGATCGGGTCGACCCCGACGGCCTGCCCGATGTCGTTCATCTGCGTGGGGATGTCCACGGCGCCGGAGCGGATGTCGATACGCACCTTGCTGGCCTCGGCGATGTGCCCGAGGTCGGCGATCAGCCCGTCACTGACGTCCGTCATGGAGGTCGCGCCGAGCCCGGCGGCCGCGGGGCCCGCGTGGTACGGCGGTTCCGGTCGCCGGTGCGCCTCGACGAAGGCGCGCGGCGAGCGGAAACCGCGGGAGAGCACGGCGTGCCCGGCCGCGGACCAGCCCAGCCAGCCCGTCACGGCCACCACGTCGCCGGGCCGGGCGCCGGCCCGGGTCACCGGCTCGTGGTTGCGCAGGTCACCGAGCGCGGTGATCGCCACGGTGATGGTGTCGCCGCGTACGACGTCTCCGCCGACCACGGCCGCACCCGCGACCTGGCACTCGTCGCGCAGGCCGTCCATCAGCTCGGAGGGCCAGGTGGCGGGCAGTTCGGCCGGGACGACCAAGCCGAGCAGCAGCGCGGTCGGCACGGCGCCCATGGCGGCGATGTCCGCGAGGTTCTGCGCGGCGGCCTTGCGCCCGACGTCGTACGCCGTGGACCAGTCGCGCCGGAAGTGCCGCCCCTCCAGGAGGATGTCGGTACTCGCCACGACCCTGCGGTCGGGGGCGGCCACCACGGCCGCGTCGTCACCCGGCCCGACGCGTACCGCCGGGGTGGTGGTGAGCCGAGAGATGAGCTCCTTGATGAGCCCGAACTCCCCCAACTCGCCCACGGTTCCCTTCACCGAGTCTCACCTGTTCCCTTCGTGCCCATGAACTCGTGCCCCATGAACTCGTGTCCATGAACCGAGCTGTCTTTTGACCGGGAGTCCGCCCGGTCGCGGTCCCTCTCATACCTCGGTACGGTCGAGTCGGCCGTCAACCTGTGCGGCCCGTGTACCCCGGCGCGCAAGCCCCCGCCCTCGCGGGTCTCCCCGTGGCGCACGGCGACGCGATACCGTGGCGTTCCTTTTCCCCACATGATCCTCGTGGCCGCCCTGGAGGTTCCGTGGTACAGGCGTACATCCTGATCCAGACGGAGGTCGGCAAAGCGTCGACCGTCGCCGAGACGATCAGCAAGATTTCGGGGGTGATCCAGGCCGAGGACGTGACAGGACCGTACGACGTGATCGTGCGGGCCCAGGCCGACACAGTCGATGAGCTCGGCCGCATGGTGGTCGCGAGAGTCCAGCAAGTGGACGGCATCACTCGCACCCTGACCTGCCCGGTCGTGCACCTGTAGCCCCCGTCTACGCTGGGCCGGTGGACCTCTTCCGTCACCGGCGTGCTTCTCTGGTCGGGCTGCGTGCCCTCGTCCTGCTGATCGCTGCCACCGGCTGCTCCTCAGCAGACGACAACGCCCCGACCTCGGTTCCCAGTCCGGGCACGAAGGCCACCAAGCTGTGTCAGAACCTCGACAAGTCGCTGCCACGGAAGGTGGACGGCCTCGATCGGGAGGATCCCGAGCCCCGGTCAGCACTGACCGCGGGCTGGGGAAGCCCGGCGATCATACTGCGCTGCGGGGTCTCGCGGCCCGCGAAGATGGTCGACCCCGAGGTGGCCAACGGCAACGACCCGACGGCGATCGGTGGCGTCGTGAACGGTGTCGACTGGCTGATGGAGAAGCGGGACGACGGAGCGACCCGCTTCACCTCCGCTCAGCGTCTCGCGTACGTCGAGGTGACTGTGCCCGACGGGCGGGACACGTCCTCCGTGCTGGTTGATCTGGCCGGGGCGGTCAAGAAGGCGGTCCCTGAGGGAATCGCGGACTGAGATCGCCACGGTCGCCCGTCGACCGCTACCGCAGGCCGGTCGGCCTGCGCAGCGCCGCCTGGATCAGGCGGTCCACCAGTTCCGGGTAGGGCACTCCGGTGGCTTCCCACATCTTGGGATACATCGAGATGGGGGTGAAGCCGGGCATCGTGTTGATCTCGTTGATCACGAACCCGCCGTCCTCCGTGAGGAAGAAGTCCGCGCGGACCAGGCCCTCGCAGGACGCGGCCTCGAAGGCGTCGACGGCGAGGCGCCGGACCTCGGCGGTCTGCTCGGGAGTGAGCGGCGCGGGCACGATACCGGGGGTCGAGTCGATGTACTTCGCCTCGAAGTCGTAGTACGCGTGCGACTGCACCGGCGGAATCTCGGCCGGCACGGAGGCGCGGGGGCCGTCCTCGAAGTCCAGCACCCCGCACTCGATCTCCCGGCCGCGCAGCAGCGCCTCCACGAGGATCTTCGGGTCGTGGAGGCGGGCCGCGGCGATCGCCTCGTCCAGTCCCGACAGGTCGTCGACCTTGGTGATGCCGATCGACGACCCCGCGCGCGCGGGCTTCACGAAGAGCGGCCAGCCGTGCTCCGCCGCGAAGTCGACGATCTTCTTGCGGGCCGCCGCCTCGTCCTGCTCCCACTCGCGGGGACGGATCACCACGTACGGGCCGACCGCGAGCCCGAAGGAGGTGAGCACCCGCTTCATGTACTCCTTGTCCTGGCCGACGGCCGAGGCAAGCACGCCCGAACCGACGTACGGGACACCGGAGAGCTCCAGCAGACCCTGAAGGGTGCCGTCCTCACCGTACGGACCGTGCAGCACCGGGAAGACGACGTCGACCTCGCCGAGCGCCTTGGGCACCGAACCGGGCTCGCTGTAGACCACTTCACGGTTGGCGGGGTCGACGGGCAGGATCACGCCGCCCTCGCTCGACTCGGCGAGTTCCTCGACGTCGGGCGTACGACGCTCGGTGATCGCCATGCGTTCCGGTTCGTCGGCGGTGAGCACCCAGCGGCCCTGCCGTGTGATGCCGATCGGCAGGACGTCGTACTTGGTCCGGTCGATGGCCCGCAGGACAGCTCCGGCGGTGACCATGGAGATCCCGTGTTCGGAGCTGCGCCCGCCGAAGACGATGGCCACGCGAGGCTTGCGAGGCGGCTGCTCAGGGCTCTGGGGGAGATTCTCGATGCTCATATCGGGTTGAGAATACCCGTTGGTAGGGCATCGGGTCAGCGTCCGTGGGGCCCGGTCGCTCAGCGTCGCGCGGACGGTCGCTCAGCGTCGCCCGGACACCCTCGGCGCCGTTCGCTCAACGCCGTTCGTTCAGCGCCGTTCGGGCTTGGCGCTGCGCGACATCATTTCCTTGAGGGCGACGACCGGCGGCTTGCCCTCGTGGACGATGTCGACGACGGTCTCCGTGATGGGCATGTCGACTCCGTGCCGGCGCGCCAAGTCCAGTACGGACTCGCAGGACTTGACGCCCTCGGCGGTCTGCCTGGTGACCGCGATGGTCTCCTGCAGAGTCATGCCTTTGCCGAGGTTCGTGCCGAAGGTGTGGTTGCGCGAGAGCGGCGAGGAGCACGTCGCCACGAGGTCGCCCAGGCCCGCGAGTCCGGAGAACGTCAGCGGGTCCGCGCCCATCGCGAGCCCGAGCCGGGTCGTCTCCGCCAACCCTCGTGTGATGAGGGACCCCTTGGCGTTGTCGCCGAGCCCCATGCCGTCCGCGATGCCGACGGCGAGGCCGATGACGTTCTTGACCGCGCCACCCAGTTCGCAGCCCAGCACGTCGGTGTTGGTGTACGGACGGAAGTACGGCGTGTGGCAGGCGGTCTGGAGCCGCTGGGCCACCCCTTCGTCGCTGCACGCGACCACGGCGGCGGCCGGCATACGGGCGGCGACCTCACGGGCCAGGTTGGGCCCGGTGACCACGGCGATCCGGTCGGCCCCGACCTTCGCGACGTCCCCGATCACCTCGCTCATCCGCATCGCGGAGCCGAGTTCGACACCCTTCATGAGGGAGACCAGTACCGTGCCGGGCGCGAGCAGCGGCGCCCATTCCGCCAGGTTTTCGCGCAGTGTCTGCGAGGGCACGACAAGCACCGTGAAGTCGGCGTCGTGGGCGGCCTCGGCGGCGTCCGTGGTGGCCCGCAGATTCTCCGGGAGTTCGATGCCCGGCAGGTAGTCGGGGTTGGTGCGGGTGGAGTTGACCGCTTCCGCGATTTCGGCCCGCCGTCCCCACAGCGTCACGTCGCACCCGGCGTCGGCGAGCACCATGCCGAAGGCCGTGCCCCACGATCCGGTCCCGAAGACGGTCGCCTTGACGGGCCTGCCGGATGTCGTCACTTGCCGTGCCCCTTTTCGTGCTCTGCCTCGGTCATCTCCCGCACGGTCTTTCCCCGCACGGCCTTTTCATGCTCTTGCCGGTCTTCGTGCTCTTCCCGGCCTTCCCGCTTCCCCGTCCTGGGCTGCTGCCCGCCGCGCACCCTGCGCGGGTCGTACGGCGTGACGGGCGACTTCTCACCGCGGATCAGCTCCAGCTGCGCGGTGATCGCGGCCATGATGAACTCGGTCGCCTCCTTCAGCAGGACCGGGGTCATCTCCTCGCCGTAGAAGCGTGAGAGGTCGACGGGCGGGCCCGCGAGCACATGGTGTGTCTTGCGCGGCCAGAGGTCGGGCTTCTTGGCGTACGGAGCCAGCAGGTGGTTGGCGCCCCACTGTGCCACCGGGATGACCGGGCACCTGGTCTGCAGCGCGACCCGCGCGGCACCCGTCTTACCGGTCATCGGCCACAGGTCGGGGTCGCGGGTGAGGGTGGCCTCGGGATAGAAGGCGACGCACTCGCCACGCTCCACGGCCTCGATCGCGGCTCGGTAGGCGCTGAGCGCGTCCGAACTCTCGCGGTACACCGGGATCTGCCCGGTCCCCCGCATGGCCGCCCCGACGAAACCGCTCTTGAAAAGCCCGCTCTTGGCCAGGAACCTCGGAACCCGACCCGTGTTGTACTGGAAGTGCCCGTACCCGAACGGATCGGCGTGTGAATTGTGGTTCACCGCGGTGATAAATCCGCCCTCGGCAGGAATGTTCTCCATTCCCCGCCAGTCCCGCTTGAGGAGAACCACCAGCGGCGGTTTGCAGAGGAACGCTGCGAAGCGGTACCAGAAGCCGATTCTGCGGCGGGACACGCGAACACCTTCCTCCTGGACCTGGGGAGCCGCACAAGTGTCGCCCCAGGTCGTCTGTCTGTCGAGAACACCGTACGCCCCGGCCCCGGGCCCGCCCCGGTGTACGGGTGACAATGGGTGCGACAAGAGAGGGACTGAACGCTCGTGCAGTGGACCTTGGTCGTACCCCTCAAAGCCCTGGCGCGGGCGAAGAGCAGGCTCGCGGACACCGCGGCCGACGGTTTGCGCCCGGGACTCGCCCTCGCCTTCGCACAGGACACGGTGGCGGCGGCGCTGGCCTGCCCGGGAGTCGCAGATGTGGCAGTAGTCACGGGCGATGCGCTGGCCGGGCGCGAGCTGACCGCCCTGGGTGCCCGGATCGTCCCGGACGAGCCTGGCGGCGGGCTGAACGCCGCCCTGCGGCACGCGGCGACGGTCGTACGCGCCAGGAACCCCCGGACTCCGCTGGCGGCCCTGAACGCCGATCTGCCCGCTCTGCGCCCTCTGGAATTGGCCCGCGTACTCACCGCGGCCGCCGAATTCCCCCGCGCTTTCCTCCCTGACGCCGCCGGATTCGGCACCACTCTCCTGGCCGCGTCCCCGGGCCGCGAATTGCTCCCCGCTTTCGGAACCGATTCCCGGGTCCGTCACCGCGCCTCGGGTGCCGTGGAACTCCTTCTGCCCGCGGTGGATTCCGTACGCCAGGATGTGGACACGGGTGCGGACCTGCGAGCGGCTCTGGCCCTCGGTGTGGGTCCGCGCACGGCGACAGCGGTACAGCTCCTGAAGACATCGAGCGCATAGGGTTCCCCCATGCAGGCGACCGCGTACACATACGACTCCGACACCCGCACCGGCCAAGTGCTGCTGGACGACGGCACTCCCGTCCCCTTCGACGCCCCGGCATTCGACAAGGGCGGTCTCAGACTGCTCCGTCCGGGCCAGCGCGTACGGATCGAGGTCGAGGGCGAGAAGGACGACCGCCGCATCACCCTGGTGACCCTGCAGACTTTCTGAGTGCAAAGCTTCTGCGCGCGGAAGTTCTGCGTACGGAACGTCTGCGTGCGGAACTTCTGAAAACGCCGCGGGCCGGGCTCCCCCGTGGAAGCCCGGCCCGGCGCGTTTATGCCGTGCGCCCCTGTCTACCTGCGGGCGGTGGCCTTCTTGGCGGTGGTCTTGCGGGCCGCCGACTTCTTGGCCGGGGCCTTCTTGGCCGCCGCCTTCTTCGCGGGGGCCTTCTTCGCCGCCGCCTTCTTGGCGGTGGTCTTCTTGGCCGTGGTCTTCTTGGCGGCCGCGGAGGTCTTCTTCGCGGTCGTCTTCTTGGCCGTGGCCGTGGTCTTCTTGGCGGCCGCGGAGGTCTTCTTCGCAGTCGCCTTCCTGGCCGTGGCCGTGGTCTTCTTCGCGGCTCCCGTCGCCTTCTTGGCAGTGGTGGCCTTCTTGGCCGCGGCCTTCTTGACCGTGGCGGAGGCGCCGCCGGTCAGGCTGCCCTTGGGCGCCTTCTTGACCGCGACATCGTTCTTCGGGAGCTTCTTCGACCCGCTCACCAGGTCCTTGAAGCCCTGGCCGGCACGGAAGCGCGGCACGGAGGTCTTCTTGACCCGCACGCGCTCTCCGGTCTGCGGGTTGCGGGCGTAACGGGCCGGACGGTCCACCTTCTCGAAGGAACCGAAGCCGGTGACCGAGACCCGGTCCCCGCCGACAACTGCACGCACCACGGCGTCCAGTACGGCGTCGACCGCGTCGGCGGCCTGCTGACGCCCGCCGACCTTGTCGGCAATCGCTTCTACGAGCTGCGCCTTGTTCACGTCTTCCCCTTCGGAGACATTGCCAGAACGAAAGTGTTCAAGCTTTTTCGCACGTTAGGCAGATATATACCGCAAATCAAACACGAAACGGGCTAATCACCCTTGTGCCGCAACGAACTGGGACTGTCGCCAAGTTCCTCAGCGTTCCTCTTCGGGGATTCGGCCCTCGTAGAGGTCCGCTGTGAACCGCTCCAGACGCCTTGTCGCATCGGCGAGATCATGTTTGGCCACGGCCGTAATGACCAGCAGCTTCCGGGTCAGCGCCATTCGTACGCCCTCCGGGACTTGCAGTGCGCGCACCGCTGCGTGCGCTTCCTTGAGTTGGGACGCGACCGCCACATAGAGCTCGAGTTGGCCGTCGTGTTCCATGCACAGATTGTGCCATCTGGGGCGAGTTGTCGCCTGCGCAGGGGGTAACTACCGCCTCCCGAGGGCCTCCCGCACACCTCTCCACAAGGCTCTGCCGAGTTTCGGCTACCCCATCAAGGCCCCTTGAAACAAGGGTAGTTGAGGCCAACCACAAAGGCCGGAACACCCCTTCCCAAGGCAGACACAGATGTACCCCCAACCGTCCACGATTGGGGGTACAGAGGCCTGTTGCCCTGGCTGAAATCAGCCTTGCGGGTTCGGCTCCGATCAGACCTGAACGGTCCGCGGCTTGTAGGACGGCCTCTTGGACTCGTACGCGGAGATGTCCGTCTCGTTCCGCAGGGTGATGGAGATGTCGTCCAGCCCGTTCAGCAGCCGCCAGCGGGCGTTCTCGTCGAGTTCGAAGCCGGCCGTGATGCCCTCGGCACGTACCTCACGGGCCTCCAGGTCGACCGTGACCTCGGCCTCGGGGTCCTTCTCGGTGAGCTCCCGCAGCGCGTCCACGATCTCCTGCTCCAGAACCACCGTGAGCAGGCCGTTCTTCAGCGAGTTACCGCGGAAGATGTCTGCGAAGCGGGACGAGACGACGGCCTTGAAGCCGTAGTTCTGCAGTGCCCACACGGCGTGCTCACGCGAGGAGCCCGTGCCGAAGTCGGGTCCCGCGACGAGGACCGTGGCGCCCTTGCGCTCGGGCTGGTTGAGGACGAAGGACGGGTCCTTGCGCCAGGCCTCGAACAGCCCGTCCTCGAAACCGTCCCTGGTCACCTTCTTGAGCCAGTGGGCGGGGATGATCTGGTCGGTGTCGACGTTGCTGCGGCGCAGCGGGACCGCCCGGCCGGTGTGCGTGGTGAATGCTTCCATGGCTCTCAGACTCCAGCGGGCGTACGGACGTCGGCGTCGGACAGGTCGGCGGGGGACGCCAGATGGCCCAGGACCGCCGTCGCGGCGGCGACCTGCGGCGACACCAGATGCGTACGGCCGCCCTTGCCCTGCCTGCCCTCGAAGTTGCGGTTGGAGGTGGAGGCGGAGCGCTCACCGGGGGCCAGCTGGTCGGGGTTCATGCCCAGACACATCGAGCAGCCCGCGTGCCGCCATTCGGCGCCGGCCTCCTTGAAGACCAGGTCCAGGCCCTCGGAGACGGCCTGCAGACCGACGCGCGCGGAGCCGGGGACCACCAGCATCCGTACACCGTCGGCGACTTTGCGGCCCTCGACGATCGCCGCGACGGCGCGCAGGTCCTCGATGCGTCCGTTGGTGCACGAACCTACGAAGACGGTGTCGACCTTGATGTCGCGCAGCGGTTGTCCGGCGGTCAACCCCATGTATTCCAGGGCCTTTTCGGCGGCGAAGCGTTCCGAGGCGTCCTCGTACGAAGCCGGGTCGGGGACGGCTGCCGAAAGCGGTGCGCCCTGGCCGGGATTGGTGCCCCAGGTGACGAACGGCGCGAGGGAGGCGGCGTCGATGACGACCTCCGCGTCGAAGTCCGCGTCGTCGTCCGACTTCAGGGTCTTCCAGTACGCGACGGCGGCGTCCCAGTCCTCGCCCTCGGGGGCGTGGGCGCGGCCCTCGATGTACGCGAAGGTGGTCTCGTCGGGGGCGATCATGCCCGCGCGGGCGCCGGCCTCGATCGACATGTTGCAGATGGTCATCCGGGCCTCCATCGAGAGTTTCTCGATGGCGGAGCCGCGGTATTCCAGGATGTATCCCTGGCCGCCGCCGGTGCCGATCTTGGTGATGATCGCCAGGATCAGGTCCTTGGCCGTGACGTCCTCGGGCAGTTCGCCGTCGACCGTGATGGCCATGGTCTTGGGGCGGGCCAGCGGCAGCGTCTGGGTGGCCAGCACGTGCTCGACCTGGGACGTGCCGATGCCGAACGCCAGCGCGCCGAAGGCGCCGTGCGTGGAGGTGTGGGAGTCACCGCACACGACCGTGGTGCCGGGCTGGGTCAGGCCCAGCTGCGGGCCCACGACGTGCACGACGCCCTGTTCGACGTCGCCCAGCGAGTGCAGGCGCACGCCGAAGTCGGCGCAGTTCTTGCGGAGCGTCTCCAGCTGGGCCCGGGAGACCGGGTCCGCGATGGGCTTGTCGATGTCGAGGGTGGGGGTGTTGTGGTCCTCGGTCGCGATGGTGAGGTCGAGCCGGCGCACGGGGCGCCCCGCCTGGCGGAGACCGTCGAAGGCCTGGGGGCTGGTCACCTCGTGCAGCAGGTGCAGATCGATGAAGAGAAGGTCGGGCTCGCCCTCCGCGCGCCGGACGACGTGGTCGTCCCATACCTTCTCCGCGAGTGTCCTACCCATCGCTTTCCCTCCGGCCGGCCTGTGTCGGCGCCGGCCCAACTAGAGATTTCCGGGGCGGCGGCGTCCGTACCCCCGGTTCCGGACGCCTGCCGCCAGGCCCGTTGGTCCGCGGGCCGTGTATCTATCAGGGTGGCGCGTTCCACGGAAAATTGAACTTGCGTTTCACAGAGTGAGACGCGAGTATCGTTTCATGGACAACAGTAGCGGCGTCGGCGTTCTGGACAAGGCAGCCCTTGTCCTGAGCGCACTGGAGTCCGGTCCGGCCACCCTCGCGGGCCTGGTCGCGGCGACCGGACTGGCACGGCCCACGGCACATCGCCTCGCCGTGGCACTTGAGCACCACCGGATGGTGGCGCGTGACATGCAGGGCCGTTTCATTCTCGGCCCCAGGTTGGCGGAACTGGCCGCGGCAGCGGGCGAAGACCGTCTCCTCGCCACGGCGGGCCCGGTGCTCACCCATGTCCGCGACCTCACGGGTGAGAGCGCGCAGCTCTACCGCCGCCAGGGGGACATGCGTATCTGTGTCGCCGCGGCGGAGCGCCTGTCGGGCCTGCGGGACACGGTCCCGGTCGGCTCGACGCTCACCATGAAGGCGGGCTCCTCGGCCCAGATCCTGATGGCCTGGGAGGAGCCGGAGCGTCTGCACCGCGGCCTCCAGGGCGCCCGCTTCACGGCGACGGCCCTGTCGGGCGTACGGCGCCGGGGCTGGGCCCAGTCGATCGGCGAGCGCGAGCCGGGCGTCGCGTCCGTGTCCGCACCGGTGCGCGGGCCCTCGAACCGTGTGGTCGCCGCCGTCTCGGTGTCCGGTCCGATCGAGCGCCTGACGCGCCACCCGGGGCGGATGCACGCCCAGGCGGTCATCGACGCGGCCGCGCGCCTGTCGGAGGCACTGCGCCGCACCAGCTGACACCGCATCCACCGGCTGCCCCGTCCGGCGCCGACTGGCACCGGCTGACACCGGCTGACACCGGCTGACACCGCAAGTCGACTCCCCGGCCGATCGCTTCAACGCCGCAGCGAACGGCCGGAGTTGATGACCTCACGGTACGCAGCACAGAGCCGACGGAAGCCGCGACACGAAAAAAGCCCTCCCCTGTTGCTGGGGAGGGCTTCCTCTATATATACGTGTACCCCCGACCGGATTCGAACCGGCGCTACCGCCTTGAGAGGGCGGCGTGCTAGGCCGCTACACAACGGGGGCCTGAGATCACAAATGATCCTGCTGGGCTACCAGGACTCGAACCTAGAACAACGGAACCAGAAACCGTCGTGTTGCCAATTACACCATAGCCCAATGATGGTCTAGACCACCCTGTACCCCCGACCGGATTCGAACCGGCGCTACCGCCTTGAGAGGGCGGCGTGCTAGGCCGCTACACAACGGGGGCCCTAGCGATCCTGCATGAGAGTCAGCGGGTGCGACCCGAACTGTCCCCCTGGGAAGGATCTGTACCCCCGACCGGATTCGAACCGGCGCTACCGCCTTGAGAGGGCGGCGTGCTAGGCCGCTACACAACGGGGGCCTTGCAGAGTTGGTCTCTGCCATGCAGATAAGCTCTGCGAGCTGGCCTACCAGGACTCGAACCTAGACTAACGGAACCAGAAACCGTCGTGCTGCCAATTACACCATAGGCCACTGAAACTCAACCCCCGTGGGAGTTTTGTTTTAGCTTGCATCTCCGGCTTGTGGCCTTTCGGCCCGCTCTCCGGCGGCGCAGGAAGAACATTACCTGAAGGTGGACGGCGCTCCAAAACGGGTATCGGGCCGGAGGATCGCGGGGAGTTCGGCCAGCGAGACGATCCGGCGCGGGCGGGCGAACCGATCCCCCGACCGGCCGGTCGGCCGGTCCGTCGGCCGGTCCGGTGCGGCGTCCGGACCGGTGGGTGTGACGGCACTCGCGCCGGTGCGGTCGATCCAGACCGAGAACAGTCCGGCGTCGGCGGCGCCCCTGCCGTCGATCTCCGGGTGGTCCCCGATGTAAGCGACCTGGTGCGGTGGCAGTTCCAGGGCCTCGCAGGCCGCGTGAAAGGCCTCAGCCGCAGGCTTCGAGACACCCAGTTCGGCGGCGCACAGCACCGATTCGAAGCGCTCCCGCACACCGAGGACGCGCAGTTTGTGGTCCTGGACACGCAGGCTGGAGTTGGAGAGCACGGCGTGGCGGTGGCTGCCCGCCAGGAGGTCGAGGACGGGCAGGACATCCGGGAACAGCGCCCAGGCCGTCTCGTAGTGGTTCAGATACCGGACGAACCAGTCTTCCGCCTCCGTGTCGGTCAAAGGCCGCCCCAGGAACGCCCGCACCCGGTCCCGGCGGCCGCCCTCCCAGTCCACGTTTCCCGCCGCGAACCTCGCCCACTGCTGGTCGGTGAGCTCGCGCCAGCGGTCGAGGGCCTGCCCGACGGACGCGTACACGTCCAGCAGACCCTCGGCCGCCAGATGTCCGCGCATACCGACGCGGTCGGCTGTGGTGTAGTCGAAGATCGTGTCGTCCACGTCCCACACAACGGCTGCGATCGTCATGCTCCGACGGTACCTCCGGCACCGCTCCCGGCGGGATGCGGGAAGGGGCGGCATCCGACGCGGATGCCGCCCCTTCCCTTTCCCTTGCAACTGTTCCGTCGCCCCGCACGAACTGTCCCGTACGGCGTCTACGCGGTCAGCTTCGCCAGTGCGGCGTCGATCCGGCGCAGCGCCTTCTCCTTGCCCAGGATCTCCAGCGACTCGAAGAGCGGCAGGCCGACCGTGCGGCCGGTGACGGCGACGCGGACCGGGGCCTGGGCCTTGCCCAGCTTCAGGCCGTGGGCCTCGCCGGCTGCCAGCACGGCCTCCTTGAGGGCTTCGGCGGAGGTCCAGTCCGCGGACTCCAGCTTCTCGCGGGCCGTCCGGAGCAACGCGTCCGAGCCCTCCTTCATCGCCTTCGTCCAGGACGCCTCGTCGACGGCCGGCTCCGGGAGGAACAGGAAGTCGACGTTGTCGGTGATCTCGGAGAGGACCTTGAGGCGAGTCTGGGCGTGCGGGGCGATCGCGTCCCACTTGGCGGAGTCGAAGTCCTCCGGCGCCCAGGGGGCGAAGGGGGCCCGCAGCCAGGGGGCGCAGCGCTCGGCGAAGTCCTTCACGTCGAGCAGCCGGATGTGGTCCGCGTTGATGGCCTCGGCCTTCTTGAGGTCGAAGCGGGCCGGGTTGGGGTTCACGTCCGAGACGTCGAAGGCGGCGACCATCTCCTCGATGCTGAAGATGTCACGGTCCGCCGAGAGCGACCAGCCGAGGAGCGACAGGTAGTTCAGCAGGCCCTCCGGGAGGAAGCCGCGCTCCCGGTAGAGGTTCAGCGACGACTCCGGGTCGCGCTTGGAGAGCTTCTTGTTGCCCTCGCCCATCACATACGGGAGGTGGCCGAAGGCCGGGGTCTCCTTGGCGATGCCCAGCTCGGTCAGCGCCTTGTAGAGGGCGATCTGGCGGGGGGTGGAGGAGAGCAGGTCCTCGCCGCGCAGGACGTGGGTGATCTCCATCAGGGCGTCGTCGACCGGGTTGACCAGCGTGTAGAGCGGGGCGCCGTTGGCGCGGACGATGCCGTAGTCCGGCACGTTCTCCGGGAGGTAGGTGATCTCGCCGCGGACCAGGTCCGTGAAGGTGATCGCCTCGTCGGGCATGCGGAAACGGACGATCGGGGTGCGGCTCTCGGCCTCGTACGCGCTCTTCTGCTCGGCGGTCAGGTCGCGGCAGTGGCCGTCGTAGCCGGACGGCTTGCCGGCGGCGCGGGCGGCGTCCCGGCGGGCGTCCAGCTCCGGCGTCGAGCAGTAGCAGTGGTAGGCGCGGCCGGCGTCCAGGAGCTTCTGGGCGACGTCCTTGTAGAGGTCCATGCGCTGCGACTGGCGGTACGGCGCGTGGGGGCCGCCGATCTCGGGGCCCTCGTCCCAGTCGAAGCCCAGCCAGCGCAGCGAGTCCAGGAGTTGCCCGTACGACTCCTCGGAGTCGCGGGCCGCGTCGGTGTCCTCGATGCGGAAGACGAACGTGCCGCCGGTGTGGCGGGCGTACGCCCAGTTGAACAGGGCCGTGCGGACCAGTCCCACGTGGGGGTTGCCGGTCGGGGACGGACAGAAACGGACGCGGACAGTCGCGTTAGCCACGCTTGATCACCTTGTTGGCGAGAGTGCCGATGCCTTCGATGGTGACGGCGACCTCGTCGCCGACACTGAGCGGGCCCACCCCTGCCGGGGTGCCCGTGAGGATCACGTCGCCGGGAAGCAGCGTCATGGCCTCGGTGATGTTGACGATCAGATCCTCGATGGAGTGGATCATCTCGCTGGTGCGGCCGAGCTGGCGCTGTTGGCCGTTGACCGTGCACTGGATGGTGAGGTCGGACGGGTCGAGGTCCGTCTCGATCCAGGGGCCGAGCGGGCAGGACGTGTCGAAGCCCTTGGCCCGGGCCCACTGCTTCTCGCGCCGCTGGACGTCGCGTGCGGTGACGTCGTTCGCGCAGGTGTAGCCGAGGATCACGTCCTTGACGCGGTCACGCGGGACCTCTCGGCACATACGGCCGATGACCACGGCCAGCTCGGCCTCGTGGTGCAGTTCCTCGGAGAAGGAGGGGTACGCGATGTCGTCGCCGGAGCCGATCACCGAGGTGGACGGCTTGAAGAAGGCGAACGGGGCGTCGGGCACCTCGCCGCCCATCTCCTTGGCGTGCTCCGCGTAGTTGCGGCCGAAGGCCACGACCTTGTTGGGGAGCACGGGCGGCAGGAGCCGGACCTTGCTCAGCGGGACCTTGGTCCCGGAGAGCTCGAAGTCCGCGAACGGGATGCCCTTGATGATGTCGAGCACGAGGCCGTCGGTCGATCCAGGAGGGCTCTGACCCTCGACCGCACCGAACGCGACGTAGCCGTCGATGGAGAATCTGGCGATGCGCACGGTGTCCTTGCGCCCCTCACTGAGCTGGCCGGAGTCTGACGCTCCAGGCTAACGCGGCAAGGGGCGGGCGCCTCGCGCGTGTCCCGCACGGATGAGGTCGGGGAGCCCGTGGGAGGCTTACTCGGTGGTCGTCGCCGCGACCGGGACGTCCATCAGGATCGTGCGCCGGGGGTTGGCGGTCTGCGTGGGGAGTTCGACGTTGTGCTCCCACTGCTCCGGCTGCTCCGGCGTACGCGGCTCTTCGGCGTCCTCCAGGTGCGCCAGCGTCGTGCGGCGCGGGTTGGCTATGTCGCGGAACATCATCGTCGTCTTCATCTGGGGTTACAGGCCCTGTTCCATAGAGGCGCCGAACGGGTTCGGAAACCGTCACGTAGGCGCGGGTTGTCGGATTTGCCATCCCTGTAAAGCGTCAGGCTAAACATTCGCTTCCCTGTCGAAGCCGTGAAGACGCCGTGATCGTCGTGTGAGTTTCCTCACTTGCTGCCAGGCAAATCGGTCAATCCAGACTCTTGACTCGGGGTCGCAAAACAGGCATTACGCCACGGAAGACATCATTCCGCTCCTGATCATCGCGACTGGGACACCGTCTACCCAAGAAGGTCTCGTCCCCTTGTGTCCGAAATGGATGAGATCACTTTCTACGTCTCGTGACGCCGCCCTCACAACGTGTCACGGTGGTCACAGCATGACCCATGGGCCTTGTTGGAGATCCGCCACTGTGCTGGAATTCCTCGGACCGCCGCAGGAACGAACCGGCGCGCAGGGGCGCAACGCAGCGCCGAGTGGCGGTGGGACAGAGGAACCTGCGCCGGTCACTCACGACCACCATGGGAACGCCTTCAAGGTGCTCCCAAGACGCCGACACCGTCCCGCCGTTCACGCGGAGGGGCGCCTGGTCCAGAGGTTGCGACGCTAGTGCAGGGACGTTTCAAGAGGGATGGCAGCGCTTCGGCGGAGCCGGAGCCGCAAGGCGGGACTGGCCCCAGGGCAGTCGGCTCCTCGCCCCAGCACGCCCAGAACCCGGGACCGGCGCAGGCCGGCAAGAGTGGTGACCGCTCCTCGCGCCCCGGCGCGCCCAAGGGCGCCCAGGGCAAGAACGGTCCTGACGCGGCGAACGGTGCTCCCGGCGCCACGCCCTCCGCGCCCCCGAAAGCGAAGGCGAAGGCCCCCAGTGGCCCCGGACCACGCATAGCTCTGCGCAACTGGCGCATCTCCACACGTCTGGTCTCACTGCTCGCCCTGCCCGTGGTCGCCGCCACCTCGCTGGGCGCGCTGCGCATCAGCGACACCATGGACGAGATCCAGCAGCTCGAGAACATGAAGCTGCTGACCGACATGACCAAGCAGGCGACCGACCTCGCCACGATGCTCCAGGAGGAGCGCGACAAGTCGGCCGGACCGCTCGCCAACGGCACGAAGGCCAGCGACGTCACGATCAAGGGCCTCCGTGACAAGACGGACCGTGCGCGGGCCGCCTTCCTGGAGGGCACCCACGAGCTCGACGACCAGGGCAACAACGAGAACCTCGACGGTGTCCGGGACAACGTGGTGGCCATCGCCACCCAGCTGAACAGCCTCAGCAAGGTGCGCAACGGCGCCTTCCAGGACGAGGGCAACGCCTCCCAGTCGGTCGAGTCCTACCACCGGCTCATCGAGCAGCTGCTCGGCCTGTCCCAGGACATGGCCGAGGCGACCAGCAACCCGGAGATGATCCAACGCACGCGCGCCCTGGCGGCCTTCTCCACCGCCAAGGAATACGCGTCCATGCAGCGTGCGATCATCGCCGGGGCCCTGCCGGCCACGGACAAGACGTTCGGTGAGCTGTCCCCGAACGACCGGCAGTACGGTCTCTCCGCCTTCGAGAACCAGCGGTTCGAGCTCACCAGCTTCGCCAGCATCTACGAGGGCGACTCGGACCAGCTCACCAAGCCCCTCGACGAGCCGAGCCCGACCATCAAGGACGCGGACGGCTATCTGCAGCGTGTGCTCCAGCGCAACAACGGTCTGCAGCTGCAGGCCAAGCGCTCGTACCTGGACTGGGTGGACGCCGACTCCGCCAAGATCCAGGAAATGTCGAAGATCGAGCTCACGCTCCTCAACCAGATGGAGCAGAAGGCCCGCGAGCTGCGCAAGGACTCCGAGCAGGAAGCGATCATCTCCGGTGCGCTGATCCTGCTGGTGCTCGGTGTCTCGCTGGTCGGCGCCTTCGTGGTGGCCCGCTCGATGATCCGCTCGCTGCGCCGGCTGCAGGACACCGCGACGAAGGTCGCCCAGGACCGGCTGCCCGAGCTGGTCCGGCAGCTGTCGGAGTCGGACCCGCAGGACGTCGACACCTCCGTCGAGTCGGTCGGTGTGCACTCCAAGGACGAGATCGGCCAGGTCGCCGCGGCCTTCGACGACGTGCACCGCGAGGCGGTCCGCCTCGCCTCCGAGCAGGCCATGCTGCGGGGCAACGTCAACGCGATGTTCACCAACCTCTCGCGTCGCTCCCAGGGCCTCATCCAGCGTCAGCTCTCGCTCATCTCCGAACTGGAGTCCCGCGAGGCCGACCCGGACCAGCTGTCCTCGCTGTTCAAGCTCGACCACCTCGCGACCCGCATGCGCCGTAACGGCGAGAACCTCCTCGTCCTCGCCGGTGAAGAGCCCGGCCGCCGCTGGACCCGCCCGGTCCCGCTGGTCGACGTGCTCCGTGCCGCCGCCTCCGAGGTGGAGCAGTACGAGCGCATCGAGCTGTCGTCCGTGCCCACCACCGAGGTGGCGGGACGCGTGGTCAACGACCTCGTGCACCTGCTCGCCGAGCTGCTGGAGAACGCCACCTCGTTCTCCTCCCCGCAGACCAAGGTCAAGGTCACCGGTCACGCGCTGCCCGACGGCCGCGTACTGATCGAGATCCACGATACCGGTATCGGCCTCTCGCCCGAGGACCTCGCGGCGATCAACGAACGGCTCGCCTCGCCGCCCACCGTGGACGTTTCCGTCTCCCGCCGCATGGGTCTGTTCGTGGTCGGCCGCCTTTCGCAGCGACACGGCATCCGCATCCAGCTGCGCCCGTCCGACTCCGGTGGTACGACCGCGCTGGTCATGCTCCCGGTCGATGTCGCCCAGGGCGGCAAGCAGGTTCCGGGCAACAAGCAGGGCCAGGGCGCTCCCGTCGTCGGCGGTCCGGCGGCGGCGCAGGCCGCGGCCGGTGTCGCGGCAGCCCGTCGGGGCGGTACCGGAAGCGGTCCCGCCCTCGGCACGGGTGCTCCCGGCGGCGGCAACGGCGGCCGGCTGAACCCGCCGCCGCAGCGTGGACAGGTCGGCGCCGGCAACGCACCGCGGGCCGCGCTGCCCAGGCCCGACGCGGGCGGCCGCCCGGGCGGACCGGGTGCGCCCGGTGGAGCACGCAACCCGCAGCAGCCTCAGCAGCCCCCGCAGGGCAGGCCGGCTCCCGCGGGCGCAGGCGCCGCACAGAGCTTCAACGGCTTCGGCAACGACTCCGGCCGACAGGACATGTTCGGTGGCGCACGCCAGGACACCACGGGCAGCAACCGCCGCCCCGGGTCTCCGCAGCAGCCCCAGCAGCGGCCTGCCAACAACGGCGAGCAGGGCCGTCGTCCCCAGCAGCAGTCGCCGCAGCTGCCGCCCCGCGGCGGTCCGCGCGCCGAGCTGCCGGGCGGCAGCCCGCAGCCTCGCGTACCGAGCTGGAGCGACGACAACGCCCAGCCGCCGGTGCCGCGTTCCGCGCAGGACGCCCCGCGCGGACACGACGATCCCGAAGCCACCTCGCAGATGCCGCGGATCGACGACCGGCAGGGCGGCCCCGCCTCCACTGCCGGGTTCCAGCGGCCCGACCATGACGCGCCGCGCCCCGGCGCGGATGCGCAGCAGGGCAGCGGGCAGTTCGTCCGCCCGGACGTGTTCGGCACGCCGAATCCTTCCGGCGCGGGACAGAACGGCCAGGCGCCCGGCCAGTACAACCGCCAGGACCCGGCCCAGTACGCCCCGAACGGCTACGACAGCGGTTCCGGTTCCAACGGTGGGTACCCAGCGCCGGGCCGTGAGGCCCCGCAGGACACCGGTCAGTTCCCGGCGCAGGGCCATGGCGAGCGGCAGGGCGGTGGTGGCACCGGGCAGTTCGAGCGGCCCGCCGACACCAACGGCGGCCGTCCGCAGCAGCGCCCGCAGTCGCGCCGCCGCCCCGCGCTCCCCCAGGAGCCGGACACTCGGGCCGCCGCACAGCGGCCCGACGAGGTGCGGTCGAACGACGGCTGGGAGCTGCCGCCGGCGACGGGCCCCGGTGACGGGCGCACGCCGCTGTACGACACCCTGGAGACCAACTGGTTCAACCAGGCTCAGGGCGGCGACGGCGCCCAGAGCGAGCAGGCACCGCAGCAGCCCGCACAGCCCGCACAACCCGTGCAGGCTGCTCCCGCGGCACCGCAGCGTCCGGCACCCGCCGGCGCTTCCGCCTCATGGCGGTCCACCCCCAATGACGAACTCGGCCGTCAGGCCGAGCGGGTACGCCAGCCCTCCGCGGGTGGCGTGACCGTCTCGGGTCTGCCGCGCCGGGTCCCCCGCGCGAACCTCGTCGCGGGGACGGCTCAGCAGCAACAGCACCAAACCGGTCCGCAGGTCTCGCGTGCGCCTGATGACGTACGCGGCCGGCTGACCAATCTTCGTAGGGGCATTCAGCAGGGCCGCCAGGCCGGTACCGGCCAGACCGGCAGCTTCCCCAGCCCCACTCACCAGCAGGAGCGTTAGTTGAGCCAGATGAGCCAGGCGGCACAGAACCTCAACTGGTTGATCACCAACTTCGTTGACAACACCCCCGGGGTGTCCCACACCGTCGTCGTATCCGCCGACGGACTCCTTCTGGCAATGTCCGAGGGCTTCCCGCGCGACCGCGCCGACCAGCTCGCGGCCGTTGCCTCCGGACTCACGTCCCTGACCGCCGGCGCCTCGCGCATCTTCGAGGGCGGCACGGTGGCCCAGACAGTCGTCGAGATGGAACGGGGCTTCCTGTTCCTGATGTCCATTTCGGATGGGTCGTCCCTCGCGGTCCTCTCCCACCCGGACTGCGACATCGGCCTCGTCGGATACGAGATGGCTCTGCTTGTGGACCGTGCGGGCGCTGTGCTCACACCGGATCTGCGGGCGGAGCTCCAGGGCAGCCTGCTCCACTAGCAAGGTTCTACCGAATGTAGAAAAAACCGTCCGGCCGCCCTCCCCCCACCGGCCCCGTCAGACGGCACGACTGACCGACTTGCTGTCCCGCCCGGAGGACCCACATGACCCCGCCCACCGCCTCTCATGATCCGTACGCACATTCGTACGAGGATGAGGGCGACCAGCCGCTGGTACGTCCGTACGCGATGACCGGCGGCCGGACCCGGCCGCGCTACCAGCTCGCCATAGAGGCACTGATCAGCACCACGGCCGATCCGGCAGCGCTCATGGGACTGCTCCCCGAGCACCAGCGGATCTGCCACCTCTGCCGTGAAGTGAAGTCGGTGGCCGAGGTGTCGGCCCTGCTGTCCATGCCCTTGGGCGTGGCACGGATTCTTGTCGCGGACCTCGCGGAGGCCGGACTCGTCGCGATCCACCAGCCGGGTGGCGACGAAAGCAATGGTGGCGCCCCGGCCGTGACACTGCTCGAAAGGGTGCTCAGTGGACTTCGCAAGCTCTGACGGAGGGCGGGCGACCACCTCCGCGAAGATCGTCGTGGCGGGTGGTTTCGGCGTCGGCAAGACCACGTTCGTGGGTGCCGTCTCGGAGATCAACCCGCTGCGCACCGAGGCCGTGATGACGTCCGCTTCGGCGGGCATCGACGACCTCACTCACACCGGGGACAAGACGACGACCACCGTCGCCATGGACTTCGGCCGTATCACCCTGGACCAGGACCTGATCCTGTACCTCTTCGGTACGCCGGGTCAGGACCGCTTCTGGTTCATGTGGGACGACCTGGTACGCGGCGCGATCGGCGCCGTCGTCCTGGTCGACACCCGCCGCCTCGCCGACTGCTTCCCCGCGGTCGACTACTTCGAGAACAGCGGACTGCCGTTCGTCATCGCCCTCAACGGCTTCGACGGCCACCAGCCCTACACTCCCGAAGAGGTTCGCGAGGCGCTCCAGATCGGGCCCGACGCCCCGATCATCACGACGGACGCCCGCCATCGTTCGGACGCCAAGAGTGCGCTGATCACACTGGTCGAGCACGCGCTGATGGCGCGCCTTCGGTAGGGCACGCGGGGAGACCGCGCCGGGGGGGACGGTGTCGTGGCAGACCTCGCACTCCGGTCGGCAACACCATACGAAAGGTGTCGTAGACGCATTGGAGTCGGCTGTGTCGTTTGACACGGTCGGCCTCAGTGTTCATAACGTTTCGACAGAGATATCGAGTGGTGCCGCCACGCGTCGCGGTCGCCTGATGCCGCTGTGCTCACAAAAGCCCCGCCTTTTGGCGGGGCTCGTTCTTTATGACCGTTTTATCTGGGGTTTACGTCACCTGAAATCTTCCGTTCCATGTGTTTGGACGAGCACACCCTGACGTGCTGGAATGCCAGAACTGCCCAGTAGCAGAACTGCCCAGTAGTGAGGGCCGGAAAGACACACGCGGCACGACGAAGGTGCCGAGCCGAGAGGTTGTTGGTCGAGTGAGGCGAAGCAAGAACGGTCCCGAGCCGTCGGCACGGGGCAACTTCACCCCGCCGCCGCGCGGAGCGGCACCCGCACATGTGCCCGGCTCGGAGCCGACGGCCCCACCCCCACCCAGCGGCGGCCGTTTCTCTCCGCGCAACTGGCGTGTACCGACCAGGCTGAACGCGATCCTGCTCATACCCGTGGTGGTCGGCCTCGTCATGGGCGGCTTCCAGGTGAAGAGCTCGATCGACACCTGGCAGGAGGCCGAGGACGCGCAGAGCACCGCGCGCCTGGTCCGCGCCGCTCTGACCTACGGGGACAAGCTGTACTCCGAGCGCGACATCACGGCCGCTCCCCTGCTGCAGGGCGACGGTGAGAAGGACCCGACCGTCGTCAAGGCCCGCCGTGAGACGGACGCCGCCGCCGGCGCCTTCAACGAGGCCGCCGAGGACATGCCGGCCAAGCCCGGACTGGAGCGCCGCCTCGGTATCTTCCGTCAGCAGGAGCCCAAGCTCGAAACGCTGCGCAAGGCGGCGTACACCTCGAAGCTCACCGGCGTGCAGACCGAAGAGGGCTACGTCGAGATCCAGCACCCGCTGATGGAGTTCGCCAACGAGCTCGGTCTGGGTACCGGAAACATCACCAGCTACGGCCGTACGGTCTACGCGATCTCCCTCTCCAAGGCCGCGCTCTCGCTCCAGCGCTCCATCGGCATGCACCTGCTGATCAAGCCGGGCCCGTCCGACGACAGCCTGGGCAAGCAGCGTGTCGCCCTCACCTCGTACGCCTACCTTGAGGGCATCGCCATCGAGGAGTACATCGGTGGTGGCACCGAGAGCGACGCCGCCAAGCTCGAACAGGCCACGAAGCAGATCCAGGCCAACGGCGCGGCCCAGGCCAAGGAGGCCGCGGCGGCCGCCGAGGCACGCGGCCGGACCTATGTCCCGCCGCCGTCCGACCCGACCGCGATGGTCAGCGGTCTCGGCACCCTCTCGTCGACCGACGCCAGTGCCCGGGTCGCGCTCGCCGACAAGGGCGTCACGGCCGAGAACTGGTGGGCGGTCAACACCGCCAAGTACAACGCCTACCGCACGATCGAGGCGGACCTCGGGGACAAGGCCGTGAGCGAGGCCTCGACCATCGCCGCCGACGCCAAGCGTGACGCCTTCATCACCGGCGCCGCTGTCGTCATCGCCCTGCTCGCCGCCTTCATCCTGGCCGGCATGGTGGCCCGCCAGATGAGCCGCGCGATGCGCCAGCTGCGCAACGCGGCCTTCGGTGTCGCCGAACAGCGCCTGCCGATGCTGGTCGACCAGCTCTCGCGTACCGACCCGGGCCGGGTGGACACCCGTGTCCAGCCCATCCCGATCACCACCACGGACGAGATCGGCGAGGTCGCCCGCGCCTTCGACCAGGTCCACCGTGAGGCCGTACGGCTTGCCGCCGAACAGGCCATGCTGCGGGGCAACATCAACGCGATCTTCACCAACCTGTCGCGCCGCAACCAGTCGCTGATCGAGGGCCAGCTGACCCTGATCACCGAGCTGGAGAACAACGAGGCCGAGCCGGACCAGCTGGAGAACCTCTTCCGCCTGGACCACCTCGCGACCCGTATGCGCCGCAACGGCGAGAACCTCCTGGTCCTCGCGGGCGAGGAGCCGGGCCGCCGCTGGGACCAGCCGGTCCCGCTGGTCGACGTGCTGCGCGCCGCCTCCTCCGAGGTGGAGCAGTACGAGCGCGTCGAGATGTCCGGCGTTCCGGAGGCCGAGATCCACGGCCGCGCCGTGACCGACCTCGTGCACCTGCTCGCCGAGCTCCTGGAGAACGCCACCACGTTCTCCTCCCCGCAGACCAAGGTCCGCGTCACCGCGACCCGGCTGCCGGACGGCCGCATCATGGTCGAGATCCACGACAAGGGCATCGGCCTCACCGCCGAGGACTTCGCGGACATCAACCACAAGCTGGCCAACCCGCCGACCGTGGACGCCGCGATCTCGCAGCGCATGGGCCTCTTCGTGGTCGGCCGGCTGTCCGACCGGCACGGCATCCGAGTCCAGCTGCGCCCCTCGGGCGAGCAGGCCGGCACGACCTCGCTCGTCATGCTCCCCGACGCGATCACCCATGGTGGCGGCGGCGAGCACCAGACGCAGCGCGACGACTTCACGGTCTCGCAGATCATCCCGGAGCACGAGCAGCAGCCCTTCCAGGGCGAGGAGTTCCAGACCGTCCAGCCGCCGGCCATGCGCACCGCCGCCGAACTGGGCTTCGACGACAGCCGCTACAACCCCGAGGCCCCGGACGACATACGTGAGCTGGACCCGGTGGGCCGCTCGCTGATGCGTGAGGAGCGCCGCGCGGCGCTGGAGGCCCAGGCACAGGGTCCCGAGGGTGAGGCCCCGTCCTTCCAGGGCGAGTTCGACCCCCAGCAGGCCTACGACAACGTCGGTCAGGGGTACGAGAACGGCCAGGCCGCGTTCGACAACGGAACGGCCGCGTACACCGAGGCTCCCGCGTACGAGCTGGAGACCCGGCAGACACCGTACGAGGACCAGCAGCAGACGTCGTACGACGAGACGTACTTCCCGCAGACCGGCGGGTACCCGGAACCGTCCTATACGGAGCCTCTCCAGGAGCAGCCGCAGCCGGTTCAGACTCCCGGGCAGGACGCGTTCCCCGCCTTCGGGGAGCAGCCCTACCAGGACGACTGGCCGCAGCAGAACGCGTACCAGGACGGCTATTCCGGCGGATACACGCCCGAAGCGGAAGCAGTGCAGGCCGCTGACGCTGCCGAGCAGGACCGCGTAGGCTTCGATTCTCCGGGGCCGGTCCCCTCCAACCCCCACGAGCTGACCGACGCCGGGCTTCCGCGCCGCGGAGCCACCGACGCCGGGCTCCCCCGCCGCGGAGCCACCGCGAGCGGCCGGCAGTCCGTGGGCCCGGAGTCACCGGCGCCCTTCGCGAACAACGACAGCAACGCCACCAGCAACGGCATCGCCAACGCCGACAGCAACGGTGGTACCAGTAACGGCAAGGCCAAGGGCGACTGGCGGTCGAACAACGACCAGATGTGGCACCGCGCCGAGCAACTGAAGGAGCCCAAGGCGGGCGGGGTCACCTCCTCCGGCCTGCCGCGGCGGGTGCCCAAGGCCAATCTGGTCGAGGGCACCGCGGAATCGACCTCACAGGGCGGCCCTCAGGTCTCCCGCGCTCCCGAGGACGTCCGGGGCAGGCTGAGCAACCTGCGCCGGGGTGTGGAGCGGGGACGTAATGCAGGCAGCGATACGAACGGTCAGGGCTTCGGCTCTGACAGCACCTACAACCAGGAGCGTTAGTGTGAGCCCGATGAGCCAGGCGGCACAGAACCTGAACTGGTTGATCACCAACTTCGTGGACAACACCCCAGGGGTGTCCCACACGGTGGTGGTCTCCGCCGACGGACTCCTTCTGGCGATGTCCGAAGGGTTCCCGCGTGACCGTGCCGACCAGCTGGCGGCCGTCGCTTCGGGCCTGACCTCACTGACCGCAGGCGCTTCCCGCATCTTCGAGGGCGGGAGCGTGAATCAGACCGTTGTGGAGATGGAGCGGGGATTCCTCTTCATCATGTCCATTTCTGACGGGTCCTCGCTCGCGGTTCTCGCACATCCGGATGCGGACATCGGTCTCGTTGGGTACGAGATGGCCCTTCTGGTCGATCGTGCCGGTACTGTCCTCACGCCGGACCTGCGTGCGGAGCTCCAGGGGAGCCTTCTCAACTAGCAGACAAGCGATACGTTTTGGCGTCCCGTGGCCGTAAGGTTTCGGGACGCGGCTCCATATTGATGGGCCCGGCACATACGGAGGAGGAGAAAGTGGCGACACCCCCAGGCGGTTCGTCTTCGGGCAACTGGTCCTACGGCCAGGGACAAGGCCAGGGACAGGGCCAGGGACAGGGCGGCGACGGTTCGCCGAACCGGTACAACTTCCCCTCCGCGCCGAGCCCGCGACGCCAGCAGCCGTACTCTCCTCAGGGTCCCGGCCCTTCACCGTACGACCAGCCGCCGGCGCCGCGCATCCAGCCCGTGCAGCCGCAGCGGCGCTCGCCCGAACCGTCTCCCGCGGGGAGCGCCAGCAATCCGCTGGTACGCCCTTACGCCATGACGGGCGGCCGCACCAGGCCGCGGTACCAGCTCGCCATCGAGGCACTGGTGCACACCACCGCGCAGCCGCATCAGATGCAGGGCCAGCTGCCCGAGCATCAGCGCATCTGCAACCTCTGCCGGGAGATCAAGTCGGTGGCCGAAATCTCGGCCCTCCTGACGATCCCTCTCGGTGTGGCCAGGATCCTCGTCGCCGACTTGGCGGAAGCGGGCCTGGTCGCCATTCATCAGCCGGGCGGCGACGAGAGCGCCGGCGGCCAGCCAGCCGTGACTTTGCTCGAAAGGGTGCTCAGTGGACTTCGCAAGCTCTAGCGGAGGGCCTTCCCGCTCCACCACGTCCGCGAAGATCGTGGTGGCGGGCGGCTTCGGCGTGGGCAAGACCACATTCGTCGGGGCCGTCTCGGAGATCAACCCGCTGCGTACCGAGGCCGTGATGACGTCCGCTTCGGCGGGCATCGACGACCTCACCCACACCGGGGACAAAACCACCACCACGGTGGCCATGGACTTCGGCCGTATCACCCTGGACCAGGACCTGATCCTGTACCTCTTCGGTACGCCGGGCCAGGACCGCTTCTGGTTCATGTGGGACGACCTGGTGCGCGGCGCGATCGGCGCGATCGTCCTGGTCGACACCCGCCGCCTCGCCGACTGCTTCCCCGCGGTCGACTACTTCGAGAACAGCGGACTGCCGTTCGTCATCGCCCTCAACGGCTTCGACGGCAGCCAGCCGTACAACCCGGACGAGGTCCGCGAGGCGCTCCAGATCGGCCCCGACACCCCGATCATCACGACGGACGCCCGCCACCGCGCGGACGCGAAGTCGGCGCTGATCACGCTGGTGGAGCACGCCCTGATGGCGCGCCTGCGGTAGCCGGGTCTCCCCAAGCTCCAGACGGGGGCGGCAGCCATTGACTGGCTGCCGCCCCCGTCTGCGTACGCGTCCGCTCGAACGCGGGTCTGGCCTCCACGCAGCGCTCCACGTCGAGCGTCGTATTCATCACGGAGTCGAACGTCGTAGTCATCACGGAAGCGCGGTCACCACCATTGAACGCGGCTGCGCCGATCCCGAGGGCGGTCAGTTGCTGGTTGCGGCGCTGTATCTGGCCAGCATGGTGACGACCGCCTGGTCGACGGCGCCTTGGATCGCGACAGTTCCGGGATTCCAGTCCACCAGGAGCATGCGAGGCCACAGGACGTAGTTGGAGATCATGCCGAGGAACTGGTTGGCGGCCGTCTCGCTGTCGTCCACGCTCGCCGTTCCGGCTGCGCTCTCGGCCTCCAGGTAGCGCTGCACCGACTCGAAATACGGCATCTTCCCCAGCCGGAACTGCACCCGCCCGAGCTCGGGGAACCGCGGCAGCTCGGCGATGACGATCCGGAAAAGCGACGCCATGCCCGGGCGGTCCAGAAGTTCCGCGTACTGGCGCCCGATGGCGCCCAGTCCCGCGCGCAGATCCCCCGCCGCCGGCTGTGCCGTCATGCCCTCGCCAAGGTCCCAGTACGTGGTGACGATGGCCTCGAAGAGAGCCGATTTGGTGGGGAACTGCTTGAAGAGCGTCGACTTGGAGACGTCGGCCGTTTCCGCGACCCGGGCCAGCGAGGTGCCATCGTATCCGCGTTCGAGGAACAGTCGGGTGGCTGCCTCGATGATGGCGGCACGCTTCTCCTGGGCAACTCGGCGGTGGAAAGCGAGGGGCTCTGCAGTCATGTCCTCCAGTATGAAGCACCACGAGGCGAGTCACTTGACTCGTAACCTTGGGCAGCCTACGGTCTCTCGAACGAGGCGAGTCACTTGACTCGCCACCTGAATGCCGCATCAGCCCCACCTGCACCGGCCCCAGGCGTAGACCGTGGATTCACGCTCACGAACCGCGCCGTCGGCAGGCAGGGCAGACCTCTGGTGCCGTCTCCGCGTAGAGGAACAAGATCATGACAACCCAGAAGATCGCTCTGATCACCGGGGCGAACCGAGGAATCGGCCGAAGCACCGCCCTTGCGCTCGCCCGCATCGGCGCAAAAATCGTGGTGACTCACCGGAGTGACGAAGACGGAGCCGCCCAGACCGTGCGGATGATCCGCGACGCAGGCTCGGACGCTGTCGCTCTGCGACTCGACATCAGCGAGGTCACCTCGTTCACCGGCTTCACCACTGAAATGATCGAGCAGATACACACCCACTGGGGCAGCAGGCAGCTCGACATCCTCGTCAACAATGCCGGCATCGGGCTCTTCGGCCCGCTGGAAGATGTCACCGTGCAAGATTTCGACGCTGTCGTCGGGACCAACTTCCGTGGCACGTTCTTCCTCATCCAGGCCTTGGCCCAGGTCATGTCCGACGGAGGCCGCATCATCAACGTCTCCACCTCGATGACCCGCCACACGAGCCCAGCCACCGCGCTCTACACGGCCTCCAAGGCGGCAGTCGAAGCCTTCTCTCGCAGCCTTGCAGTCGAACTCGGGCCACGCGGCATCCGGATCAACTCCATCGCACCGGGCCCTACCGCAACCGACTTCAACGGCGGCGCCATGCGGGACAGCGCCGCACTCCGGGAAGGCCTTGCCGCGCAGACCGCCCTCGGACGCGTAGGAAAACCCGACGAGATCGGTGAAGCCATCGCATCGCTCGCCTCGGACGGCATGCGCTGGATCACAGCGGAGCGCATCGAGGTTTCCGGAGGAGCCCTCCTCTGAGACCACGTGCGGAGCCACATGACCCGGCCTGCCCCGCCGGCCGCCTGCGCGGCGCCGGAAACAGCGATCGCCGGACGGGCTCCTCGTGGAGGCCGTCCGGCGATTGGTGAAGCAGGCGCTCAGCCCTGCCAGGAGTGCGGGGCGCGGAAGCCCGGGGTGCGCTCCAGGCGGCGCCAGCCGGCCTTCGCACGGCCCTGGTGGGCGGGAGCCTCAGCGGGAGCAGAGGCCGCGCGAGCCAGCAGGATCGCCGTCACAGCGGCGACTTCCTCGGGCTCGGCGTGGCCCTTCTCGACGCGGATGTCAGGAGTGTCCATAGGTGTCAGTCTCCGTGAGAGAGAGGTCCGCGCGGTTGCCGCGACGGGTCCTGCGGGTTACTGCTGCGCGGGCAACTACTGCGGCGGGTTTCCGTGCTTGCGGGAGGGCAGGTCCGCGTGCTTGGTGCGGAGCATCGCAAGGGAACGGATGAGGATCTCGCGGGTTTCCGTGGGGTCGATGACGTCGTCGACCAGACCGCGCTCGGCCGCGTAGTAGGGGTGCATCAGCTCGGCCTTGTACTCCTTGACCATGCGTACCCGCATCGCCTCGGGGTCCTCCGCCTCCGCGATCTGGCGGCGGAAGATGACGTTGGCCGCACCCTCCGCGCCCATCACGGCGATCTCGTTCGTCGGCCAGGCATACGTGAGGTCGGCGCCGATGGACTGGCTGTCCATGACGATGTACGCGCCTCCGTAGGCCTTGCGCAGGATCAGCGAGATCCGCGGCACGGTGGCGTTGCAGTAGGCGTAGAGGAGCTTCGCACCGTGCCGGATGATTCCGCCGTGCTCCTGGTCGACACCGGGCAGGAAGCCCGGCACATCCAGCAGCGTGACGATGGGAATATTGAAAGCGTCGCACATCTGGACAAACCGTGCAGCTTTTTCCGACGCCTCGATGTCCAGGACGCCCGCCAGGGCCTGCGGCTGGTTGGCGACGATGCCCACCACCTGACCGTCGAGCCGCGCCAGGGCGCAGATGATGTTGCGGGCCCAGCGCTCGTGGATCTCCAGGTAGTCGCCGTCGTCGACGAGTTCCTCGATGACCTTGGTCATGTCGTACGGACGGCTGCCGTCCGCCGGGACCAGGTCCAGGAGCACGTCCGAGCGGCGGTCGGCCTCGTCCTCGGTGTCGGCGGCCGGCGGGTTCTCGCGGTTGTTCTGCGGCAGCATCGACAGGAGGTAGCGGACCTCCGCGATGCAGGTCTCCTCGTCGTCGTACGCGAAGTGCGCGACGCCGCTCGTCTCGGCGTGGACGTCCGCGCCGCCCAGGCCGTTCTGGGTGATCTCCTCGCCGGTGACCGCCTTGACGACGTCCGGTCCCGTGATGAACATCTGCGAGGTCTCGCGGACCATGAACACGAAGTCCGTGAGGGCGGGGCTGTAGGCCGCGCCGCCCGCGCACGGGCCGAGCATGACCGAGATCTGCGGGATGACACCCGAAGCGCGCGTGTTGCGCTGGAAGATGCCGCCGTACCCCGCGAGCGCGCTCACGCCCTCCTGGATACGGGCGCCCGCGCCGTCGTTCAGCGAGACCAGTGGCGCTCCGGCCGCGATGGCCATGTCCATGATCTTGTGGATCTTCGTGGCGTGCGCCTCGCCCAGCGCGCCGCCGAAGATGCGGAAGTCGTGCGCGTACACGAAGACCGTGCGGCCCTCGACCGTGCCCCAGCCGGTGATGACGCCGTCCGTGTAAGGCTTCTTGGCCTCCAGGCCGAAGCCGGTCGCCCGGTGCCGCCGCAACTGCTCGACCTCGTTGAACGAGCCCTCGTCCAGCAGCAGCTCGATCCGCTCCCGGGAGGTCAGCTTGCCCTTGGCGTGCTGTGCCGCGGTCGCCTTGTCGCTGGGGCCGCGAAGAGCCTCCGCACGGATCGCCTGCAACTCGGCTGCCCGCCCCCGGGAATCCGTGGGCTCGCCGGTTGAGGGATCGGTCTCGTCCAAAACGGTCATGTAGTGACCTTACGAAGTCCACCAAGGAAAGCGGGCCGTCGACTCCGTACAGTCTCCGGCCCGTTTTACTGGTACCCCTGAACAGAACCCCGGCCGCGTGCAGGCGATCCGACTGCTCAGAGGGCGTGCGGCTTGTAGGGGTCTCACAAAGCCGTCGCAGGCCGTCAGCTGAGAGTCACCTCACATTCGTGCGTTTCGCAGGCCTTCCCCGGCGTGACGCGCAGCCTCAGCCCGCGCCCGGTGGCAAGCACCTCGACACCCGGGCCGGCCCGCACGACCCTGCGTACGGGACGGTCCCAGACGATCTCCAGGGCCTCCCCGGTGCGCGGCGGTTCGCTCACACAGAGGGTGGCGGTGCGGCCCCGGCTGCGTACCAGCACGCTCGCGGGGGCGGAGACGGTGAGCGGGCCCGCCGTTCCCGGCCGCCAGAAGTTGGCCGCGAGCAGCCCCAGGGCCGGTACGGCCACGGCCTGGCGGCCGGAGTCGTTGGCGAGAATCGACAGCGGGCGCCGGTCCGCCGCGCGGGCTGCGACCGTGCGGCGCGAGGCGCCGGGCAGTACGACGTAGGCGTACGTGGCGTCCACCGGGTCCGTGCCGTGGTCGAGCCAGAGTGTCTGCCAGCGGCGGGTCCGGCGTTCGGTGGTGCTGGTGGTGTTGATGTCGGACCAGGCCCCGGTGCGGTCCTCCCGGAGGGTGCGCAGGGCGGGCCCGTCCAGGACCACCCATCCCCCGTGGCCTTCCAGGTGGGCCCAGCCGGGACCTCGTACGAGGGTCTGCGTGCCGCCCTCCCCCAGGTTCCTGTTGTCGACGACCGTCTCGACCGGGACGCCGTCCGTGGCGGTGATCCCCGCACCGAGGCAGACGATCGCGTCGGCGAGGCAGAACCACGACTTGCGGGCCTGAAGGGTCGAGCCGAGGCCCGACAGGTGCTGACCGACAGCCGCGTACTCGCCGTCGGTGGTGCCGCCGACCCAGCGCACCGCGGGTTTGGGCTCGCCCCACTCGCCGCCCGCCCGGTCCGCGAGCCGCTTGGTGGACACGGTCGTGCCGGGGAGCCGGTACCAGTCGACGGTCGGCCAGAACCAGTCCGTGTACTGGTCGGACCGGTCGGAGCGGGTGGACCGGGCGAGCCGGGCCGAGCGGGAGGAATGAGCCGAGCGGGCTGAGTGGGCCCCGGGTCCGTCGGCCCACCAGTAGAGCATCCCGGCTCCCGTGTGCCACCCGCGCGGGTTCTCGCCGTTGCCGCACTCGTAGTGGGCGATCCGCTCGCTCGCCATGGCGATGTTCGCGGTGAAGCCGGGACCGCGGTGGACGGCCCGGTCCATCGCGGCGAAGAGGTGGTGACCGGCCGGCTCCGGGGCGGCCGGCAGGGCCGAGTCGGCGACGGCGTGCAGGCGGGCCAGATCGGCCACGCCGAACTGGCGTGCCGTCAGGATCGGGGTGACGGTGTCCCGTTCGATCCAGCCCTTGATCCGCCCCTGCCAGCGCTCCCGTTCCGCCGCGCTCGCGCCCTCGGCGAGCAGCGCGATCGCTGCGACCAGCGCCTGGCCGTGGAAGTGGTCGCTGCGCATGACCTGCCGGTCGTCGCTCCTGAGGTAACCCCGGCTGATGGCACGTCCGTTGACACTGTCCATCATCAGCCCGTCGTGGATCAGCGGCGCGTAGGCCTTCTCCACGCTGTCGAGGACGATCTGCTTGCCGGGGTCGGTCACCTCCCACTCCGAACCGGCGAGCAGCGCGAAGAGCCGGCCGAGTCCGTCGAGCATGACCTGTCCGTACGTCCCCGAGTACGCGACCCAGGTGTGCTGGACGAACGACCCGTCGGCGTAGAGCCCGTCCCCCTGGGTGACGTACGGGAAGACGGGTGAGAGCGCGTCCCGGGCGAGCGCGATCTTCTCCGGGGCGCGGCCGAGGATGCCGCGCAGGGCGACGGAGCGGCACAGGTCGACGCGGTTGGCTCCGGTCGAGGTGCCGGTGTAGTCGCGCAGCATGCTGTCGGGGACGAAGTGGTCGACGGCGGCGCAGGCGGCGGCGATCCGCTCGTCCGTCAGCTCGCCGTGCAGGGCGGCCACGATGTCCGTGAGGAGGCGGGGGCTGCCGATCTGCCACTCCCACCAGTTGCCGTAACGGCTGGTGGAGGGGTTGTAGACGGTGGTGGAGAGGTGGTCGAGGCCGCGCAGGATGTCCGCGAGCAGCCCCGCGTCGCCGGTGGAGCCGGTGCCCTCCTGGACGTACGCCTGGGCCATCGTCCACAGCCTGCTGTAGCTCTGGGTGATGCCGGAGGGCGGGTCGTACGGGTAGCCGGGCCACAGCGAGTTCGCCGCCGGAGCCATGGCGGCCCGGAAGCCACGGGCCAGCTCGCCGGTCTCGGCGAGCCGGGCGGCGTACGGCTGGGCGGCCGGGTCGTAGCCGGCTCCGAGGGCGATCTCCAGCCAGCGGAGGCGGAGCGTGTCGTACGCGTCTTCAGATGTGCCTTCATACGGGCCTTCGTATGGGCCTTCGTATGGGCCTTCGTACGCGTCGCCGTCCGCCGCGCGCGCAGAGGAGGGGAAAGCGGACGCGAGGAGCGGCCCGCTCGACGTGAGCGCGGCCGCCAGCAGGAACGCACGGCGGGTGGTCCGGGCGGAACGGCGCTTCATACGGAGCCTCCTGCGGGTGACCGTACCGACTGAAGGCGATGGTGCCCGAGGTCTACACGTGTCCACCAGGGTGCCAACGGATCGTCTTCGGTGTAGACCAATGGCAACCGGGTGCAACCGGGGCAACACGCCCCGCGCACTGTTGAAACTTGTATGGAATAGGTCTACGGTCGCAGTAGTTGAACAGTAAACAGCTTCGGTACAGGGCCGGGGCTCGTCATCAAGGAGCTAGTCATGGGTATCTTCGGCCGCAAGGACACGGACGGCATCACCACCGCGGCGCCCGGCGCCGTCAGCCCCGACCTCGCCGCTCTGACCGGCGACTACGCCATCGACCCGGCCCACTCGACGATCGGCTTCGTCGCGCGCCACGCCATGGTGACGAACGTCAAGGGTGGCTTCGAGGACTTCACCGGAAGCCTGCACCTGGACGGCGGCGACCCGTCGCTGTCGACGGCGACCATCGACGTCAAGATGGACAGCATCAGCACCGGTTCCGCCGACCGTGACGGTCACCTGAAGAGCGCGGACTTCTTCAAAACGGAGGAGTTCCCCACGATGACCTTCCGCTCCACCGCGGCGGAGGCCCTGGGCGGCGACGACTACCGCATCACCGGTGATCTGACGATCCTCGGCACCACCAAGCCGCTCTCCATCGACCTGGAGTTCAACGGCGCCGCGAAGGACCCGTTCGGCAACGAGCGTGTCGGCTTCGAGGGCAAGGCGCAGATCCTGCGCTCCGAGTGGGGCCTGACCTGGAACGCGGCGCTGGAGACCGGTGGCGTGCTCGTCTCCGACAAGATCAAGCTGACCTTCGACATCTCGGCGATCAAGAACGCCGGCTGAGCCGGGCATCTGGTCGCGCCGGGTACGGGACCGGCCCGAGCACCTGGTTGCGCCAGGTAACGGACCGACCCGAGCATCCGGCTGCTCCGAGTAACGGACAGATCCGAGTATCCGGGTGACGGATGCCGTCCTGTTCTGCGAATTTCCGAGCGCGCCCGTCCTCCGGCTCCCTGTGAGCGGAAGGCGGGCGCTCGGCTGTCCGGGGCGGGAGCCCGGCCGGGCCGGGGCGCGGTGGGGCGGGGCACGGTGGGGCGGGGCACGGTGGGGCGGGGCACGGTGGGGCGGGGCACGGTGGGGATATCCCGGTGCGGGGCCGGCGGGTCGGGCATTAGCCTCCGGCCATGACATGGCTGCCCACTGACTTCGTCCACCCCCTGCACGTCGACGTGCCCGGCGGGCATCACCTCCGGCCGATCACCGGCGCGGACGCCGCGATCGACTACCCGGCGGTGATGGGGTCGCGGGAGCGGCTGTGGTCCGTCTTCGGGGAGGCCTGGGGCTGGCCCGCCGCCACGATCACGTACGAGGCCAACCGGGCGGACCTGGAACGGCACGCGGCCGAGATCACCGCTCACGAGTCCTTCAACTATGTGCTGTTCGACGAGGCGGAGACCACCGAGTACGGGTGCGTCTACATCGATCCGCCGGAGAAGGCCGGCGCCGACGCCGAGATCTCCTGGTGGGTCGTCGACGACCGGGCGGGGACCGCTCTGGAGCGGGGCCTCGACGCGTTCGTGCCGCGGTGGATCGCCGAGGCGTGGCCCTTCGAGCGGCCGCGGTTCATCGGACGGGACCTGTCGTGGAAGGAGTGGCTGGCCCTGCCGGACCGCGGGTGACCGCAGTCCCTGCTGACCCGAGCCCTTGCCGACCGGACTCCCCGCCGGCCGGACTCCTTGTTGACCGGACTCCTTGCCGGCTTGGACTCCTTGCTGACCGGACTTCTTGCTGACCGGATCGGAACGGCTGGTTTTCACCCCTTGTGGCGGTGCTCACAGCGTTCCCATAATCCCTCAACAGAAAATGACCGGCTCATGCCAGGAAATCCGCGATTTCTTCCCGTTTGATTTGGCATGCGCCTGTCACTTCCACCCCCCACGGAAGGCATCACGTTGCAGAGACTTCTCAAGACACTCAAGAGATGCGCGGTCGCAGGCGCCGCCGCCCTCGCGGTCATCAGCCTTCAGCCCGTCTCCTCCGCGCAGGCCGCCCCGGCGCCCGTCGTCGGCGGAACCCGCGCCGCGCAGGGCGAGTTCCCGTTCATGGTCCGGCTCTCCATGGGCTGTGGCGGCGCGCTCTACACCCAGCAGATCGTGCTCACCGCCGCGCACTGTGTGGGCGCCACCGGCAACAACACGAGCATCACCGCCACCGCCGGTGTCGTGGACCTCCAGTCCACCACCGGCCGGGTCCAGGTCAAGTCCACCAAGATCTACCGGGCCCCCGGCTACAACGGCAACGGCAAGGACTGGGCGCTCATCAAGCTCGCCCAGCCGATCAACCTGCCCACGCTGAAGATCGCCACCACCACGCAGTACAACTCCGGCACCTTCACCGTCGCCGGATGGGGTTCGGCCAGCGAGGGCGGCGCCCAGCAGCGCTACATGCTCAAGGCCAGTGTGCCGTTCGTCAGCGACGCCACCTGCCGCACCTACAGCGGTTACAGCGGCCTCGTCGCGGGCGACGAGATCTGCGCCGGCTACGCCGCGGGCGGTGTGGACACCTGCCAGGGCGACTCCGGCGGCCCGATGTTCCGTAAGGACAGCGCCGGCGCCTACATCCAGGTCGGCATCGTCAGCTGGGGCATAGGCTGCGCCCGCGCCAACGCCCCCGGCGTCTACAGCGAGGTCTCGACCTTCTCCTCCGCCATCGCATCGGCGGCAGCGACCCTCTGACGCACGCGGTACGACGAACGCAGCGCGACGCGACGCGACGCGCGGTACGACATCCGCGCTACGACGCGCAGCACGACGTCCGCGGACCCGGCGCCCTGTTGCGCCGAGCCCGCGGACGTACTTGTGGCCGTACTTGTGGCCGTACTTGTGGCCGTACTTGAGGCCGTACTTGAGGCCGTACTTGAGGCTTTACCTGTAGGCGTACCGGCGGGCGGTCTCAGAAACCCCCGCCGAAGTCGCCGCCGCCCCCGCCGCCTCCGAAGTCCCCGCCGCCGAAGCCTCCGCCGAAGTCACCGGAGTCGAAGTCGGCACCGGACACGTCCCCGCCCTCATAACCGGCGCCTCCGAAGTCCCCGTACCCGGAGCCGTAGTCGGCCGCGTACGCCGGGCCCGCCATCATCGAGCCGAGCATGGTGCCGACGAGGAGGCCGGGCAGGATTCCGCCGCCGAAGTAGCCGCCCGCCCAGGGACCGTACGCCGGGCCCGCCTCCCAGTAGGGGCGGCGGCCCGAGTCGGTGTCGACCTCGCGGACGGCGGGGTCGTGGCCCTCGGCCAGCCGGACCCGGTCGGCGGCGCACACGGGCACCTCGCGGGGCGCTCCGCCCGCCGGCGTCCAGGTGGCGTCGGTGACCGACGGCCCGTGGCGCGGGTCGAAGAAGCAGGGCGCCCGGCGTTCGGGAACGGGCCTGCCCTCGCGGCGCGCGGCGAGCACGGCGAGGGAGAAGCGCCCGTCCTCCAGGGCCTCGGTGACGGCACGCACCTCTTCGGGGCGGGTGGCCGCGGCCATGAAGGACTTCGCCTTTTCGTACGCGTCGAGGGAGCGCTCGTAGTCGGCGCGCATCGCGTCGTCCGCGCCGGCCTCCGCCGGGTGGAAGTCGAGCCGGTCGAGTTCCTCGCCGAAAGCGGTGATGTCCTCGTCCACGACGACCCGCAGCCTGTCGAGCGCGGCCCGCCGCTCGGCTTCCTTCTTGCGGCGGCTCCGCCGCGCGAGGGCGTACGCGCCCGCGCCGCCTGCCACGATCACCGCGCCGACCGCGATCAGGGCGCCCGCCTCGACGCCGTCTCCGCCACCGCCGTCGGACCAGCCGCTGGGCGCGGAGCCGCCGACGTTGGCGAGGGCCCGGTCCGTGAAGTCGTTCAGCTGGGTCTTCGTGTCCTCGCCCCGGACACTGGTCACGAGGTTGCGCACGGCGTCGTTCGGCAGGACGGAGGAGTCGGCCTTGGCGTCGAACCGGTCGCCGAGCCGGATCGCGTACAGGCCCGTGACGCCGGTGTCGGTGCGCAGGTTCCGGAAGAGGTTCTCCGCGGGGAAGTCCCCGGGGAGGACGGCGACGAAGACTGGTTTGTCCGCCTTCTCGATCTTCTCGGCCAGGGCGTCGGCGTCGGCCGCGGACAGTTGCCCGGACATGGACGGGTCGACGTACACCGGGTTCTCGCGCAGGGCGTCCGCGACCGCCGAGACGTCCGTGGCAGCTCGGGCCCCCGCGGCCCCGACGGCCGACAGCCCCAGCCACGCGAAGGCGATCAGCAAAACGGACAGTCCTCGTACAAGTACGCCCTTCATACCTTCGAAGCTACTCCAGCCCACCAATTCAAGGCGGGCGGGACCAGCTTCTGGTGGCTACTCCGCGGGTTCCACCCCGGCCCGCAGCAGCCCGTACGTGTATGCGTCCTCCAGCGCCTGCCAGGACGCGGCGATCACGTTCTTCGCGACACCCACCGTCGACCACTCCCCCGCCCCGTCCGAGGTCGAGATCAGCACTCGCGTCGTGGACTGCGTCCCGTGCTTGCCCTCCAGGATGCGGACCTTGTAGTCGACGAGCTCCAGCTTGGCGAGCTGTGGGTAGATCTTCTCCAGACCGACCCGCAGGGCCCGGTCGAGCGCGTTGACCGGGCCGTTGCCCTCCGCCGTGGCGACGATCCGCTCGCCCTTGGCGAAGAGCTTGACCGTGGCCTCGTTGGCGTGGCTGCCGTCGGGGCGGTCCTCGACGATGGCCCGCCAGGACTCGACTGCGAAGTACTTGCGGGCCTTCCCCTCGGCCTCCTCCCGCAGGAGCAGCTCGAAGGAGGCGTCCGCGGCCTCGTACGTGTAGCCCTGCAGCTCACGCTCCTTGACCCGTGCCACGACCCGGCCGACCAGCTCGCGGTCGCCGCCCAGGTCGACGCCCAGCTCCTTGCCCTTGAGCTCGATGGAGGCGCGGCCCGCCATGTCGGAGACGAGCATCCGCATCGTGTTGCCGACCAGCTCGGGGTCGATGTGCTGGTAGAGGTCCGGGTCGACCTTGATGGCCGAGGCGTGCAGGCCCGCCTTGTGGGCGAAGGCCGAAACACCGACGTACGGCTGGTGCGTGGACGGGGTCAGGTTCACGACCTCGGCGATCGCGTGCGAGATGCGGGTCATCTCGGACAGCGCGCCCTCGGGGAGGACCTTCTTGCCGTACTTGAGCTCCAGGGCGGCGACGACGGGGAAGAGGTTGGAGTTGCCGACACGCTCGCCGTAGCCGTTCGCCGTGCACTGGACGTGGGTCGCGCCCGCGTCCACGGCGGCGAGGGTGTTCGCGACGGCGCAGCCCGTGTCGTCCTGGGCGTGGATGCCGAGGCGCGCCCCGGTGTCGGCGAGGACGGTGGCGACGACGGCCTGGACCTGCGCGGGCAGCATGCCGCCGTTGGTGTCGCAGAGGACGACCACGTCGGCGCCGGCCTCCGAGGCGGCCCGGACGACGGCCTTCGCGTACTGCGGGTTCGCCCGGTAGCCGTCGAAGAAGTGCTCGCAGTCGACGAAGACGCGGCGGCCCTGCGCCCGGATGTACGAGACGGTGTCGCGGACCATCTCCAGGTTCTCGTCGAGGGTGGTGCGCAGCGCCAGTTCGACATGGCGGTCGTGGGATTTGGCGACGAGTGTGACGACGGGCGCGCCGGACGCGACGAGCGCCTTGACCTGCGGGTCCTCGCTCGCCTTGCCGCCGGCCCGGCGGGTGGCCCCGAAGGCGACGAGCTGGGCGTGCTGGAAGTCGATCTCCTGCTGGGCGCGGGCGAAGAACTCGGTGTCGCGCGGGTTCGCTCCCGGCCACCCGCCCTCGATGAAGCCCACGCCGAAGTCGTCCAGGTGCCGTGCGATGGCCAGCTTGTCCGCGACGGTGAGGTTGATGCCCTCACGCTGCGCGCCGTCGCGCAGCGTGGTGTCGAAGACGTGGAACGAATCGTCGAGCTCGCTGGTTTCGGTCATGGTCTCAAGGCTCCTGAGGATTGGATCTCGGTCGGTACCGGAATGACCGGTTCCACCGTCCCCATATGGTCCCTCGCGCTCTCGCCTCCGGCTGAGGGTGGGCCAGAAAAGCGAAAAACCCCTCGCGGGTGCGAGAGGTCTGCGCGCGGGTCGAGGATGACGGTGTCCACCCGTACCTGGTCGTACGTGGTGGTCACTGTGGACCGGCGCGCCTGCTGCCAATAATCATGACGAACGAGAGCACGGAGGCAGTCTGGCACAGACCTCTTCCGTGCTCACCGTCCGTCTCAGGATGCGAGCACTGTGCTGATCGCCGCTGGGTCGGTCGGCGAGCCACAGCTCGTGGCGCCCGCCGCGCGGATGCCGCTGCAGCACAGGGTCAATCCCCTGAATTGAGTACAACTCAGGCGTATCTCCAGGCGCCCGCGAGGAGGTTCTCGGCCAGGAACTCCCGTTCCTGGCCGAGAACCTCCTCGCGGTTCAAACCGCTCAGCGTTCGAGCCGCTCAGCGTTCAAGCCGCTCAGCCCAGGTTGTGCATCCAGCCGTGCTTGTCCTCGGCGACACCGCGCTGGATGTCGAGGAGCGCCTCACGGAGCTTCATCGTGACCTCGCCGGGACCGCCGCCGCTCTGCTGCCACTCGCCGGTGTTGCTCTTCACCGTGCCGACGGGGGTGATGACGGCCGCGGTGCCGCAGGCGAAGACCTCGGTGAGGGTGCCGTTCTCCGCGTCGCGCTTCCACTGGTCGCTGGAGACGCGGGCCTGCTCGGACCCGTAACCGAGGTCACGGGCGACCGAGAGGAGCGAGTCGCGGGTGACGCCCTCCAGGATGGAACCGCTGAGGGTGGGCGTGACGATCACCGGCTTCGAGCCGGAGTCACCGCCGTACACGAAGTACAGGTTCATGCCGCCCAGCTCCTCGACCCACTTGTGCTCGACGGCGTCGAGGTAGCAGACCTGGTCGCAGCCCTTCGCGGCGGCCTCGGCCTGGGCCAGCAGGGACGCGGCGTAGTTGCCGCCGGTCTTGGCGTCGCCCACCCCCCCGGGGACGGCGCGCACACGGTCCTCGGAGAGCCAGATGGAGACGGGCTGCACACCGCCGGGGAAGTAGGCGCCGGCGGGAGACGCGATGACGATGAAGAGGTACTCGTTCGCGGGCCGCACGCCCAGGCCGACCTCGGTGGCGATCATGAAGGGGCGCAGGTAGAGCGACTCCTCACCGCCGTGCGCCGGCACCCACGCCTTGTCCTGCCGGATCAGCACGTCACAGGCTTCGACGAAGGTCTCGACGGGCAGCTCGGGCATGGCCAGGCGGCGGGCGGACGACTGGAAGCGCAGGGCGTTCCTGTCCGGGCGGAACGTGGCGACCGAGCCGTCGGGCTGCCGGTAGGCCTTCAGGCCCTCGAAGATCTCCTGCGCGTAGTGCAGGACGCTCGTCGCGGGGTCGATGGAGAGCGGGCCGTACGGGACGAGCTGACCGTCGTGCCAGCCACGCCCCTCCGTCCACTTGATCGTCACCATGTGGTCGGTGAAGTGGCGGCCGAATCCGGGGCCGGCCAGGATCGCCTCCCGCTCCGCGTCGGACAGCGGGGTCGAGGAGGGCTTGAGCTCGATCGTGGGCGTCGTCATGAGTGGTTGTCCTTCACCGGTTGTGTGTGACGGGCCGCGCTCACGCCTGTACTGCCAGTGGCCAGTGTTAGGACGTCCGAGCATTCCCTCATTCGGCGGCTCCGCGTTCGATTATCGCGCGGACCTAGCCGAATGGGGGCACCACCCGTGCCACGGAGGCCATGGGGGGCGAAAACGGTGTGAATGCGGCCCAGGAATTGATGGTGACACCCGGCGAGGCATACGAAAAGCCGCCGGGTGCGTAAGCGACCCGGCGGCTTGGGTGGTACCGGCGGGTCAGCCGGATACTCGGCCGACGAGCGCGTCGCCGATTTCCTCGGTCGAACGGGTCGTGGTGCCGCGCTCCGCGAGGTCGGCGGAGACGGCGTCCTCGATGCGGGCGGCCTCGGTCTCGTAGCCGAGGTGACGCAGCAGGAGCGCGACGGACAGGACGGTGGCGCTGGGGTCGGCCTTGCCCTGGCCCGCGATGTCCGGGGCCGAGCCGTGCACCGGCTCGAACATGGACGGGAACTCGCCGCTCGGGTTGATGTTGCCCGAGGCGGCGACGCCGATGCCGCCGGAGACGGCCGCGGCGAGGTCGGTGATGATGTCGCCGAAGAGGTTGTCGGTGACGATCACGTCGAAGCGTGCGGGGTCCGTGACGAGGTAGATCGTCGCGGCGTCCACGTGGATGTAGTCCGTGGTGACCTCGGGGAACTCCTCGGCCACCTTGTTGAAGGTGTTCGTCCACAGGTGGCCCGCGAAGGTGAGCACGTTGTTCTTGTGGACCAGCGTGAGCTTCTTGCGGGGGCGGGCCTGGGCGCGGGCGAAGGCGTCACGCACGACGCGCTCGACACCGAAGGCCGTGTTCACGGAGACCTCGGTGGCGACCTCGTGCGGGGTGCCCTTGCGGATCGTGCCGCCGTTGCCGGTGTACGGGCCCTCGGTGCCCTCACGGACGACCACGAAGTCGATCTCCGGCTGGCCCGCGAGCGGGGTGGCGACACCCGGGAGGAGCTTCGACGGACGCAGGTTGACGTGGTGGTCGAAGGCGAAGCGGAGCTTGAGCAGGAAACCGCGCTCCAGGACACCGGACGGGACCGACGGGTCGCCGATCGCGCCGAGCAGGATGGCGTCGTGCTGCTTCAGGGCGTCCAGGTCGGCGTCGGTGAGGGTCTCACCGGTCGCGCGGTAGCGCCGGGCGCCGAAGTCGAACTCCTTGGTCTCCAGCTTCACATCCTGCGGAAGGACGGCGGAGAGGACCTTCAGGCCTTGGGCCACGACTTCCTGGCCGATGCCGTCACCGGGGATCACTGCGAGATCGATGCTGCGAGACATGTCGGCACCCTACGCCCCGTCCCACGGGATGACACCGGGCGTCCGCGATACGGACACGACCCGACGGGACGGGCCTACGGATCTGCCTACGGATCCGGAGAGGCGGGAGGGTCGCGCATCATCCCGTCGGCCGCCGTTCACCTGTACGTATGGCGGATGTTGGCGCTCGATGGGAAGTTCACCATCATGACTGCGCCTTTCAGGGAGACACCCCCCGGGCCTCCCGGACCCCCCGTTCCCGATGTCGGCATCCCGCCGCAGCTCGCCCGCCGGATGAGCATGGCGGAGCAGTACGAGTACCTGCGGACGAAGTTCTCCCGCCGCCGCGCCCTGGTGAGCGCGGGCGCGGTGGCCGGCGGGCTGCTGACCGGCTGCTCGGGCTCCGGTTCGGGCTCGGGTACGGACACGGCGAGCCGTTCCGCCTCGCCCCTGTCCGCGGGCTCCACCCCCACCGAACGGGTGGAAGGCGCGGTCGTCGCCCCCTTCGGCCGCCATCTCGCCTTCGGCGCGGACCCGAAGACCCAGATGCGCGTCTCCTGGCAGGTGCCGCTCGCGGTCAGGAAGCCGTACGTGCGGGTGGGGCTGAAGCCCTGGGAGCTGAGCCGGAAGATCGACGCCGAGGTCCGCGACCTGCACACACCAGGGCTCGAAGGCCGGCGGCTCGCCCTCGACCAGTACTACCTGCACGCAGCGCTCGACGGCCTGCGCCCCGGGACGACGTACTACTACGGCGTCGGTCACGAGGGGTTCGACCCGGCGTCCAAGGAACGGCATTCGACGGTCGGCTCGTTCACCACCGCGCCCGCCCGTGCGGAGAAGTTCGTGTTCACCGCATTCGGCGACCAGGGCGTCACCCCCGACGCGCTCGCCAACGACCGTCTGATCCTCGGCCGGGAGCCGGCCTTCCATCTGCACGCGGGTGACATCTGCTACGCGGACGTGACGGGCCACGGCAAGGACTCGGACATCTACGACCCCGCCGCCTGGGACCTGTTCCTCAAGCAGACGGAGTCGGTGGCGAAGACGGTTCCGTGGATGGTGACGACCGGCAACCACGACATGGAGGCCTGGTACTCACCGAACGGCTACGGCGGCCAGTCGGCGCGCTTCTCACTCCCGGACAACGGCTTCGACGCGAAGAACGCCCCGGGCGTCTACTCGTTCACGTACGGCAACGTCGGGATCGTGGCGCTGGACGCGAACGACGTCTCGTACGAGATCCCCGCCAACAGGGGCTACACGGACGGCCGGCAGACGGACTGGCTCGACAGGCGGCTCGGGGAACTGCGCAAGGAGAAGGGGGTCGACTTCGTCGTCGTCTTCTTCCACCACTGCGCCTACTCGACGTCGACGCACGCCTCGGACGGGGGCGTACGGGACGCCTGGCTGCCGCTGTTCACCAAACACGAGGTGGACCTGGTGATCAACGGCCACAACCACGTGTACGAGCGGACCGACGCCATCAAGAACGGCGGAGTGGGCAAGCCGGTGCCGGTCGGCGCGTCGACCGATCCGACGCGGGACGGGATCGTGTACGTCACGGCCGGCGGCGCGGGCAAGAGCCTGTACAGCTTCCCCTCAGGAGTGAAAGACAGCTACGAGGAAAAGGTCGCCGACCGCGAGTCCGTGAAGACCTACCACTGGACCAGGTCGGGGAACCAGAACCCCGACACCGTGGAGTGGTCGCGGGTGCGGTACACCGGCTACTCCTTCCTCTCCGTGGAGGTGGAGGCGGGCTCCGCTCCCCGGCTCAAGGTGTCGGCGCTCGCCGAGAACGGCAGGCGCATCGACCACTTCGAGGTACGGCGCGGAGCGTGAGACCCCGCGCCACCGCGCCACACCATGACTCAGCCATGACTCAGTGACCCGGCAGGGCCTGTTACGGCCCGTCGCTACGGCTCAGTGGCCCGTCGAACCGCCGTTGTCCCTGCGGTCGAGGGCGCGCTGGAGCGCGGCGGCGGCGTTCTTCCGGTCGGACTCGCTGGTACGGGAAACGTGACGGACTCGGCGAGTGGTCGTCTCGGCCATGATGAATCGACTCCTTGCCTCCGGCAGCGGCCGCCGGAAGTGCGGTGAGGGACTACGAGACGCCGGAAGAGGCGGGGAGCGGTGCCGCAGGGGTTGCCTGCCAGGGGCTCCGGCTCACGACCGCCATTCGCTGGGTCGAGCGAGACGTTCGGCTCCTACAAAGCTAAGTGAGGACCGCGCATCTGTCTCCATAGTTAGTCGGACTTCCTACTATCTGAGACGGCCGATTGGGTCACACCGCCCTGACCTGCACTTTCACCGTACGCGGCGAGAGTGCCCGTAGCTCCCCGACCAGTGCGCGCGGCCGGGGATCACGGGCCGTGTGAACCAGGGAGTACGACTACTGAACGGCGCATCAGCAATCCGATGTCTGATGCTGTCAGATGCCTTGACATGCCCCAACACCCCCTTCACTCTCACTTTCATCGCCCAGTCATCGGATGACTGTGACAGAAGGGGTTCCACATGGCGGTCCCAGCCCGGACCAGCACCATCACGCTGATGCTCTGTTCCGCACTCCTCACCACCACCGCGGCGACTCTCCCGGCCCGCGCGGAAACCCCGGCGGCCGCCGCCACGTCATGGGAGGTGCGCGGCCCGCACGGCTCCCCCACGGCCGTGGTCTCCCTCGACCCGGCCGACGGCCGCCCGACCCTCGCGGTGAGACGTGCCGGCCGCACGGTCCTCGAACCGTCCCCGGTCGGACTGGTCACCGAACAGGCCGACTTCTCCCAGGGCCTGACCCTCACCGGCCGCTCCGAACGGAAGGTCGCGGAGCACTACACGGTCCCGACGGGCAAGTCCCACAAGCGCGACGTCCGCATGACCGAGTCCCGTTTCCGCTTCCGCACGGCGGCCGGGGCCCGCATCGACCTGCTGACCCGCGTCGCCCCGGACGGCGTGGCCTACCGCTACGTCCTGCCCGGCGACCACGGCGACGTGGTCCGCGAGGCCTCCGCCTTCACCCTCCCCGCCACCGCCGAGGCCGTACTCGGCCGCTACCGCGCGGACAACGAACTCCCCTTCAGCCGCTATACGACGGCGGCCACGGCCCCGGCGGGCACGTACATGATGCAGTCCCTCTTCAAGACGGACGGCGGCTACGCCCTGATCGCCGAGTCGGACCTCTCCGGCGACTACTCGGGCGCCCACCTCACCCACGCCGCCGGCTCACCGACGTACGGCGTGGGCCTGTGGAACGACGAGCCGGTCCAGGTGTCCGGCAGCCTCACCACGCCCTGGCGCGCGGTGGTCACCGGTGATCTGGCGACGGTCACCGAGTCCACGTTCACCGACGACCTCGCCCCCAGGTCCCGCGTCCGCGACACCTCCTGGATCAAGCCGGGTCCGGCCCTGTGGACCTGGCTCGCGGGCGGCAAGGAGGCGGGCCAGAGCCTGGAGGCGCAGAAGAAGTACGTCGACTACGCGGCCGAGCGCGACTGGCCGTACGAGGTCGTCGACGCGGGCTGGTACTACAAGCCCGGCGAGTGGGACGTCATCGACCCCGACTGGCAGAAGAACAACTGGATGCCCGAGCTGGTGCGCTACGGCAAGGAACGCGGCGTCGAGATCCAGGTCTGGCTCCACTACTCCCTTCTCACCGACCCCGTGGAACGCGAGAAGTGGCTCTCCACGCTGGAACGCTGGGGCGTCAAGGGCGTGAAGATCGACTTCATGGACTCGGAGTCGCAGGAGCGGATGCGCTGGTACGACGACGCCCTCAAGGACACCGCGAAGCACCACCTGATGGTCAACTTCCACGGTTCCACGATCCCCAAGGGCATCCAGCGCACCTGGCCGCACGTGATGACGATGGAGGGCGTCGGCGGCGAGGAGAAGCGCAACAACACGCCCGAGCAGCTGGCCTCGCTCCCCTTCACGCGCAACGTCATCGGCTCCATGGACTTCACCCCGGGCGCCTTCCACCGCCCGTTCCGCCCCAACGTCAACTCCGACGCGGGTGAGTTGGGTCTTGCCGTGCTCTACGAGTCCGGCATCCAGAACCTCTCCGGCACTCCGGAGTCGTACGAAGCCCGTCCGCAGGCCCGCCGTTATCTGGAGCAACTGCCCACCGGCTGGGAGGACACCCGCCTGCTCACCGGCGACCCCGGACGCTCGGCCGTCATGGCTCGCCGGGCGTCCGACGGCCGCTGGTTCATCGGCGGTACGTTCGCGGGGGCGGCCCAGAGCGTGGACGTACCCATGCGTCTCGGAGCCGGCAGGTGGCTCGTGGAGACCGTGACCGACGGCCCGTCGGGGCTGGTCCGCGAACCGCACGTCGTCCGTGGCGGCGACAGTCTCACCGTGCCCGTCGTGGCGGACGGCGGCTTCGCGGCGCTGGCCTGCCGCTGGCACCCGGGCCGCACGAGCTGCGACCGCTGACGCACACGGCGTCGGCGCCCCCGCGCGAAAGCACGTCCGCGCGGGGGCGCCGCTGCGCGGTCCGGTACTCGGTCCGGTACTCGGCCCCGTACCCGGCTCGGTACTCTCGGCCCCGTCCCCGGTCCGCCGCGGCCGCTCACAGGGCGGCGGCGACCGCCCGGCGGAAGCCCGTCGGATCCTCGACCCAGGGCAGGTGCCCCGCCGTCGGCAGGGTCGTCCGCCGTACGCGCGGCAGGACCCGCTCCAGCGAGTCCACCGCCGAACGCGGCCGGATGTCCGCCGCCCCGTCGACCACGGCCACCGGGAGGTCGAGCGCCCGGCAGGCGGAGAACAGCCCGGGGGCGCCCCAGGTGCTCGACCGCTCCGCGTTGAGGGCCTTGTTGCAGGCGTCGTTGACGTCGAACCAGGGGTCGGCCATGCGTCCGGCGTGCTCCAGGTCCCGGTCCCGGCCGACGAACTCGACCGACCAGCGCAGGACGGCCACCTCTCCTTCCTCCGACGGAGAGCGCCACTGACGCCTCGTCAGCTCACGGAAGCGAGCCAGCCGTTCGGGCCGCTCGCCGAGCCGGCCGAGGAAGGCTTCCCGATAGGCGTCATGCCAGTCCGAGTCCGGCCCGATCCCCGTACCGCTCACATACACCAGCGAGCCGACCCGCTCCGGGTGGGCCAGCGCGTAGCTCAGCGCCAGTTGCGCGCCCCAGGAGTGGCCGAGCAGCACCATCCGCTCCAGCCCGAAGTGCCGCCGCACGGCGTCCAGGTCGGCCACGAACCGCTCGGTGGTCCACGGCCCGGCGCACCGCTCGGAGCGACCGCAGCCGCGCTGGTCCCAGCGGATCACCGCGGCCGTGTCGGTGAACATCCCCGCCACGTCCCCGAACATGTCCCACAGCCCGGGCCCGCCGTGGCACAGAACGAGTGGCTCGCCCGGCCGCTCCGGTGCGCCCACAGCCGTATGCCGTCGTCGGCGGTCACACTCGTCTGGCCCGTCTGGCCCGTCTGGCCCGTCTGGCCCGTCTGGCCCGTCTGGCTCGTCTCGCTCGTCCAGGTCATGACGGAAGTCTGCCCGGGTCGGCGTCCGGTCCATGTGCGGGGACGTATCAGTCCATGTGCCGGCAGGTCTCAGCCCATGTGCGGGTACGGGTAGTCGGTCGGCGGGACCAGCGTCTCCTTGATGGCGCGGGTCAGCGTCCAGCGCATCAGGTTCTGCGGGGCGCCCGCCTTGTCGTTCGTACCGGACGCGCGGCCGCCACCGAAGGGCTGCTGGCCGACGACGGCGCCGGTCGACTTGTCGTTGATGTAGAAGTTGCCCGCGGCGTAGCGGAGCTTCTCCATCGTGTACGCGGCGGCGGCACGGTCACCCGCGACGACCGAGCCGGTGAGGGCGTAGTCCGACACCGACTCCATCTGGGTCAGCATCTCGTCGTACGCGTCGGCCGAGCTGTCGTCGTAGACGTGCACGGCGAGGAACGGGCCGAAGTACTCCGTGGTGAAGACCTCGTTGGCCGGGTCGGAGCACTCGACGACGGTCGGGCGCACGAAGTAGCCCACCGAGTCGTCGTACGTGCCGCCCGCGACGATCGTGCAGCTCGGGTCCTCGACGGCCCGGTCGATCGCGGCCTTGTTCTTGGCGAAGGACCGCTCGTCGATGACGGCGCCCATGAAGTTCGTCAGGTCGGTGACGTCACCCATCGTGATGCCGTCGACCTCGGCCGCGAACTCCTCCTTGAGGCCGGAGTTCCAGATGGAGGCCGGGACGTACGCGCGCGAGGAGGCGCTGCACTTCTGGCCCTGGTACTCGAAGGAGCCACGGAGCAGGGCGGTCTTCAGGACGGCACGGTCGGCGCTCGGGTGCGCGACGACGAAGTCCTTGCCGCCGGTCTCGCCGACCATGCGCGGGTACGTGCGGTACTTCTCGATGTTGTTGCCGACCGTCTTCCACAGGTACTGGAAGGTCTTGGTCGAGCCGGTGAAGTGGATTCCGGCGAGGTCGCGGTGTTCGAGGGCGACCTTGGAGACCTCGATGCCGTCGCCGGTGACCAGGTTGATGACGCCCTTGGGCAGACCCGCCTCCTCCAGGAGCCGCATGAGCAGCACGGCGGCGTGGGTCTGCGTCGGGGACGGCTTCCAGACGACGACGTTGCCCATGAGCGCCGGAGCGGTGGGCAGGTTGCCCGCGATGGCCGTGAAGTTGAACGGCGTGACCGCGTAGACGAAGCCCTCCAGCGGGCGGTGGTCGAGGCGGTTCCAGACGCCGGGCGAGTTCGCCGGCGGCTGCTCGGCGAGCAGGTCACGGGCGTACTTGACGTTGAAGCGCCAGAAGTCGACCAGCTCGCAGGGACAGTCGATCTCGGCCTGCTGGGCGGTCTTGGACTGGCCCAGCATGGTGGAGGCGGCGAGGGTCTCGCGCCACGGTCCCGCCAGCAGCTCGGCGGCGCGCAGGATGATCGCGGCGCGGTCGTCGAAGGACATCGCGCGCCAGGCGGGCGCGGCGGCGAGGGCCGCGTCGACCGCGTCCTGGGCGTCCTGCTGGGTGGCGTTGCGCAGGGTGCCGATGACGGCCTTGTGGTTGTGCGGCTGCACCACCTGGAACGGCTCGCCGCCGCCCATGCGCTTCTCACCGCCGATGGTCATCGGCAGGTCGATCGGGTTCTCGGCCAGCTCCTTGAGCTTGACCTCCAGGCGGGCGCGCTCGGGCGAGCCGGGGGCATAGCCGTGCACCGGCTCGTTGACGGGGGTGGGGACCTGGGTCACAGCGTCCATGGGTTCCGTACTCCTTAGTGAGCGGGTGTGCGGGTGTTTCGGGGCTCGCGCCCGTGGTGACGATTTGACGACCGGGGAGTCTCGAACCTTCTCGTTCCTTCTCGGTCTTTTTCGGTCTTTTTCGGTCCTTCTCAGTCCTTGGTGAGGGCCGAGCGGGCGAAGAAGAGGACGTCGGCCGGCTTCTCCGCGAGGCGGCGCATGCTGTGCCTGCCCGGGGGACAACCCCCGGACCCCCGGCCGAAAGTCTGCGTCGCCGTCATCTCTCAGCCTCGGGTCAACATGCTGCGGGCGAAGAAGCGGACGTTGGCCGGCTTCTCCGCGAGGCGGCGCATGAAGTAGCCGTACCAGTCGGTGCCGTAGGCGGTGTAGACCCGCATGCGGTGACCTTCGGCGGCGAGCCTCAGGTGCTCGTCGCTCCTGATCCCGTACAGCATCTGGAACTCGTACTCGTCCGGCTTGCGCCCGGCGCGCCGCCCCAGCTCCTGCGCGATGGAGATCAGGCGGGGGTCGTGGGACCCGATCATCGGGTACCCGTCGCCCTCCATCAGGATGCGCAGAACGCGGACGTACGCCTTGTCGATCTCCGGCTTCTGCTGGTACGCGACCTCGGCGGGCTCCTTGTACGCGCCCTTCACGAGCCGTACGCGGCTGCCGTTCGCGGCGAGGCGACGGGCGTCGGCCTCGGTGCGGAAGAGGTAGGCCTGGATGACGCAGCCGGTCTCCGGGAAGTCCCTCCGGAGCTCCTCGTGGATGGCGAACATCGAGTCGAGAGTGGTGTGATCCTCGGCGTCGAGCGTGACGGTCGTGCCGATGGCGGCGGCGGCCTCGACGACGGGGCGGACGTTGGCGAGCGCGAGCTCGTGGCCACCGGGGAGGGCCTGCCCGAACATGGACAGCTTCACCGACATCTCGGCGCGCGTCCCGAGGTTCAGCTCCTTGAGGCGGCCGATGAGCTCCAGGTAGGCGTCACGGGCGATCCCGGCCTGTCCGGGAGTGGTGATGTCCTCGCCGACGACGTCCATGGTCAGTTCCAGGCCCTTGGCCGCGAGGTCCTGGATGATCGGCACGACCTGGTCGACGCTCTCGCCCGGAATGAAGCGGTCGACAACCGGCCTGGTCACCGGGGCCGCCGAGATCAGACGACGTATCCGGTCGCTGCGCGAGGCGGCGAGAATCACGGGACCCAGCACGGGGCACCTCCACAACAAGGCCGGCGGAAGGCCGTACCCGCCCAGGCGGGTCGTTCGGATACGGCACGGATAACCACCGTGAAACCTAGGGATCGCTTCGATCGTCGACCATGGACAGCTGTCACGCATCCGTGCCCTGGATCTCAGACAGATGTATGAAGCCGCGGGGAAATAGGAGAGAATGCCCGAGTGACGCCGGAACACAAGGGTGACTACCAGGAGCTGGTCGACGAGATCTCGGAGCTCCTCGGGGCCCCCGCGACGCTGGAGAACCGCGACTTCGAACTGATCGCCTTCGGCGCGTACGACAGCGAGGACGAGCTCGACGCCTCCGCGCTGGACCCCGTGCGCACCCGTTCGCTCCTCACGCGCCGCTCCACCGCGGCGGTCCGCACCTGGTTCGAGAGTTTCGGTATCGCGCGGGCGAGCGGCCCGGTCCGCATCCCGCCGACCCCCGAGGCGGGTGTCCACCGCGGCCGTGTCTGCCTCCCCGTACGCCATCGGGGTGTCGCCCTCGGCTATGTGTGGCTCCTGGCCGACGACCAGGGCCCCACCGACCGGCAGCTCGCGGCGGCCATGGAGGTGACCCCGCGCATCGGCGCGCTGCTCGCGGACGAGGCCCAGGCGGGGGCCGACCTGAGCCGCGAACTCCGCGCCGTCCTCACCGCCGGGAGTGGTTGGCAGCGCGAGATGGCGGTGGCGGAACTGAGTGCGGCCCTCGGGCCCCGCGGCGAGGGTCTGTTCGCGGTGGTCTGCGTGGCCCCCTGGCCTTCGGCCGACCCCGACGACGCCCCCTCCGTCCTCACGATCCCGGGCGCCACCGCCCTGTGCGCCCTCCCTTGGGTCACCCCCGCCACCGCCACCGCCACCCGTCAGAGCCTGGCCCTGCTGGTCCGTCTCCGCTCCCCGGAGGTCCTCACACCGGCGACGACAGCGGCCGCCCGCCTGCTGGAGACGGCCGAGGCGGCACGGGGGGCGGCAGCAGCGGTCGTGCCCGCACCCGGGCCCGCCCAGCCGGAACCGTCCGACCAGGCCCGGAGCGCCGCACGTACACAGCCGTCCGGCCGGACCCGGGCCGTCGGGGCCGGCCGATCGGCGGAGCCGCACGACCCACGCCCCGGCCCGGCCGCCACCGGCCCCGCCGCCACCGGTCCGGCTGCGACTGGTCCGGCTGCGACTGGTCCGGCCGCGGCCGGGCTCGCCATGGCCGGGATCGCCGCGCCCCGCACCGGCCTCGCCGACCTCGGCGCCGCATGGCAGGAGGCCTCGGCCGCGGCTCGCGCGGCACTGGCCGAGCCCCGGCTGGGCCCGGTCGCGCACTGGTCGTCGATCGGCCCGTACCGCCTGCTGACGACGCTGGCCCCGAGCGCTTCCCACGACCCCGCCGTACGCCCTCTCCTCCCCCCCGTCCACCGCGAACTCGCCCACACCGCCGAGGTGTTCCTCGACTGCGCGGGCCAGGCCGGCCGCACCGCCGCCGAACTGGGCATCCACCGGCAGACCCTCTACTACCGCCTGTCGCGAGTCGAGCAGCTCACCGGGCTCGACCTGGACGACGGCGAGGCCCGACTGCTCCTGCACATGGCACTCAAGGCGCAGCGCATCTGACGGCGTGTAGGTTCCGCGTCTTGATGGACAACGGGCCCGCCCGTGAAATGGGCAATGGATGAGCAATTTCACGGGTCCGTGGTCACTGACCGCTTTCAGTAACTACCGTCCTCCGCATGGCGATCAAGGGTTCAGCCCCGCTGTCGGGAAGGGGCCCGCCGAGCGTACGGGCCGCCTCGTCCAGCTCCGCGTGTGTGGCGGGACGTGCGCATCGGACATCGTCCAGGATGCTCTCCATCCATTCGATCCGCATCGTCTCTCCGTTCAGAAGGTCGGAAGTCGGAAGGTCGGAAGGTCGGAAGTGAGCTGGGCCGGTTCGGGTCGTCAGACGAGGCCGTGCTCGTGGGCGAACACCACGATCTGCACCCGGTCGCGCAAGCCGAGCTTGCGCAGGATGGATCCGACGTGGGTCTTGACCGTCGACTCTCCGGCGAAGACGCTGCGTGCGATCTCGGCGTTGCTCAGTCCCTGGGCGACGGCGACGAAGACCTGCCGCTCCTTGTCCGTCAGGGCGCCGAAGGCGACCGGTGCCGGGGTCGTGGCGCGGACCTGCTGTTCCATGAGGGTGATGAGGTCGGCGGGGGCGAGCACCGCGTGCCCCGCGTGCACGGTGCGAATGGCGTTGCACAGCTGCTGCGGGGTGGCTTCCTTGAGGAGGAAACCGCTGGCGCCGTGGCGGATGGCGGTTGCGGCCCGGTCGTCGAGGTTGAACGTGGTCAGCACCACCACCCGGGGCGGGCGGGTGCGGCCGGTGGTGGGAGAGGGCAGGAAGATCTGCCGGGTGGCCTCGACGCCGTCCATGCCCGGCATGCGGATGTCCATGAGGACCACGTCGGGCCGGCGCTCGTCGACGAGGCGGACCGCTTCGTGTCCGTCGGCGGCGGTGCCGACGACGGACATGTCCGGCTGGGCCTGCACCATCACCTGCACGCCCTCGCGGAAGAGCCGCTGGTCGTCGACGAGCAGGACCCGGATGTCGCGGGTGGAGTCGTCGGGCCGGTTCATCGAGACTCCGTCCGTACCGGAATCCACGCTGTGACCTGAAATTCCTCGCCTTCGCTGCCGGTTCCCCGCTGGATGTCGAGCCTGCCGCCCACCAAGGCGAGGCGCTGCCGCATGCCGGCCAGCCCCAGCCCGGCGGACGCGACGGACTTCGGCTCAGCGGCGATCGCGTTCCGCACCTGGATGCGCAGTTCGTGCTCCCCGGGCCGCTGCGGCCAGTGCCGGTCCAGACGGACCGGAACACTTCTGCGGCCGTGCTTGACGGCGTTGGTGAGCGATTCCTGCAGCACGCGCAGCGCCACGTTCCGCACATCGGGCGCCAGGGGACGTTCGGTGCCGTGCTCGGTGTGGATGACTTCCTGGCCACCCGCGCGCACCCCGGTCAGGATGTCGTCCAGGCGCCCCGCCCGTCCCCCGGCGTCCGCCGGGGCGCCGGTCAGCACGTGCCGCACATCCTGCAGGGAGCTACGGGCCGATGTCGCGATGTTCTGCATGATCCTCTTCATGTCGTCGCGTGCGTCCTCGTCGTCGGGAAGGTACTGGGCCGACTCGGCCTGCGCGAGAATCACCGCCAGCGAGTGGCCGACGACATCGTGGACATCCCTGGCCAGGCGCGCCTGCTCCTCCTGGAGCGCGGCGATCTCCTGGGCCCGGGCGCGTTCGGCGTGCGCGCGTTCCGTGTCCGCCTCGGCGGCTTCCTGCGACCGCTTCGCGGCGCGGGCGCGCTCCGCGAAGCGGACCGTCAGCCCGGCCAGCCAGGGCAGCCCCAGGAGCGTCACGGCGCTGACCAGCACGACGTACGCCCAGTTCGCCCCGGATTGGCTGAGCCAGACGCTCAGCCCGTCGAGGGGCCCCGCGGTCGGCAGCGGGCCACCCGCGGCGGCGTGCAGCAGGACCAGGCCGACGGCGAGGGGGGCGGCCAGGCCACTCAGCCACAGCGTCGACCGGTTCCCCCACCGGGCACAGCCGAACAGCACGCTCGCCTCACCGACCTGGACGAGCAGGAAAGGAGCGGCGGCCAGCACCTGGGCCACGCTCACCAGCGCGGCCAGGGCGAGCGCCGCACCCGGTGCGCGCCGGCTCCCGCCGACCACCGTCGCGGCGCTCGTGACCAGCAGGAGCTGTCGGCCGTCGGCCGTGGACGGGGCGCGCCAGGCCACCTCCAGGAGCCCCAGGAGAAGGACAGCTAGGCCGACGGTCGCGTCCGGAGCCCAAGCACGCCGGTACCAGGAGACGCTCAAACCGTTTCTCCACTCGTGCCGGGGCCGGTCAGCCCAGAACCGACCCGAGGAAACCCTGGTAGATGACCGCGTAGGCGCACAGTGCCAGTGACACGGTTGCCGCCAGCGTCAGCGCCCGCTCACGGTTGCCGCGCCCCATCACCAGAGGCAGCGCCACCATGAGCACCGCACACACGCAGGCCTGCGGCATGTACTGCAGCACGAAGGCGTAGTGGGCGGCCTCCGCGCCGATCGCTCCGGCCACCGCGGCGCCCCCGACGATACGGCGGTTGAGGCTGCCCCGCCGCCACCATGCCCCGGCGGCGCCGAACAGCGGTCCGGCCAGGACCGCCATGACCAGCCACACCAGCGCGTGAGTCAGCATGCCCATGCCGCCACGGCCGAATTCGGCGAACCCGTAGTAGCCGGTGACCAGCCCCACCTCCGCGGCCAGCCCTCCGGCCACCGCCACCCGCACGCCCCGGTCCGCCAGCAGGGCGCCGGCGACGAAGGCGACCGCCGACCAGACCGCCCCCGAGTTGGCGATCTGATTCCAGTTGCCAGGCAGGCAGCCCTGCGCCAGGTTCGTCATGACACCCAGCGCGAGTCCGGCGCCGAGACATCCCGCGACCCTTTTCAGCGCGAAACGGTCCGGCGAGAGCGGTACGACCTCGCGCCTCTGCGTGGCGAACATGTCGGGGCCAGCCCTTCTGCAGCGATCGGCGATGACGTCCCGCCGCACGTCAGACACGGTGCGGCTGAGCAGGCTCCCACTGTCCCGATCCATTGCCTGCGCCGCCTCCGCCTCAGGTACGCGAAGTCGGCACCTGAGGCGGAGGCGGTGAGGGGATGAGTCTGCGAGGTGGCAGCTGCAGCGGATCTTGCCGTTGTCCCGGGGCTCACCAGTGGATGCAGCGGCCGTCGATGCTGTGCTTCCCACCTGCCTAGGCGAGGGGTCTCGGCGCTCGACCCGTCCCTGCGCGCGGGCATCCTCAATCTGCTGGCCGAACTCCAGGAGCGTCTCGGCCTGGGCTATCTGTTCATCTGTCACGACATGGCGCTCGTGCGCCACTTCTGCGAGCGTGTCGCGGAGATGCGCGACGGCCGGATCGGTCGGATCGATCCGACCGTCAGGACGACTCCTCCAGTGTCGCCGGGGGCACCTTCCCGCCCATCGCCTCCATGACCCGCCGCAGCCCCTCGGTGAGTTCACCGGCGTCGGTCGCGGTCTCGGGGTCGAACGTCCACTGCGCGATGAGGCCCATCATCAGGGTCATGTAGAACTTGCCGAGGGTGTCGACGTCCGCCTCCGGGACATCCTCCTCCAGGCCGCCCATCAGCATCGGGATGATGCCGCGCGCCCCTTCCCGCTGGGCCTTCGCCAGGTGGTCGCGCACCCCGGGCAGCTTGTCGCCCATGGCCACGACCTCCATGCTCAGGTGCCAGGGCGAGCCGGGCGTGCGCATGGTCCCGATGATGTTCTTCCAGACCTCGTGGAACCTCTCAAGCGAGCCCGGCTCCGTGCCGGTCAGGCTCTGCCCTTCCCCGTCGAAGTGGTCGGAGATCCCCTCCACGATGGAGATGTACGCCTCCGCGAGCAGCGTGTCCTTCGACCCGTAGTGGTAGCCGATCGACGCCAGGTTGGTCCCCGACTCCCTGACGATGTCCCGCGCGGTCGTCCGGGCGAAGCCCTTTTCCAGCAGGCAGCGCTTGGCGCCTTCGAGCAGATCCTCACGGTGTCCCATGCCGATCAGCGTACCTCCGTGACAGACAACTGTCCCAGACGTACGTATTACACGTTCGTATTACGCAACCGTATTACACAGCCGTATTACACGCTCGTCCTAGACGCACGTTTAATACGTCCGTACAGTCCTCGGCATGAAGAACCCGACAAGTCCGACGAGCCCGAACCCCGACCCCGCGCCGCCTGCAGGGCCCCGAGCCGGACGCCGCGAATGGACCGCACTCGGCGTCCTGATGCTGCCGCTGCTCCTGGTCTCGATGGACGTCTCGGTCCTCTACTTCGCGATCCCCCAGATCAGCGCCGACCTGGAGCCGACCGGCACCCAGCAGCTGTGGATCTTCGACATGTACGCCTTCGTGCTCGCCGGGCTGCTGATGACGATGGGCTCGCTCGGCGACCGCATCGGCCGCCGCAAGCTCCTGCTGGTCGGCGCCGCCGCCTTCGGCGCGGCCTCCCTGGTCGCGGCGTACGCGAACAGCGCCGAGACGCTGATCGCGGCTCGCGCGGTGCTCGGCATCGGCGGCGCGACCCTGATGCCGTCCACCCTGGCGATGATCCGCACGCTCTTCACGGACCCGGGCCAGCGCTCCAAGGCGATCGGCCTGTGGTCCGCGGTGATGACGGGCGGCGTCGCGCTCGGCTCGGTGATGAGCGGCATCCTCGTCGAGCACTTCTGGTGGGGCTCGGTGTTCCTGGTGAACCTGCCCGCGATGGCGCTCCTGCTGGTCCTCGGCCCGTTCCTCCTCCCGGAGTCCAGGAACCCCGCGCCGGGCCGCTTCGACCTGCTGAGCGTGCCGCTGTCCCTGGCGGCCGTACTGCCGGTGATCTACGGACTCAAGGAGATCCCGTCGGAGGGCTGGAACGTCCGCTACGTCGTCTCGGTGACCGTCGGCCTGCTCTTCGCCACGCTCTTCGTCCACCGCCAGCGGACCGTCGAGTCACCGATGATCCCGCCCGCGCTCTTCCGCGGCCGGGGCTTCACACCCGCCGTCACCCTGAACCTGCTGTCGACGTTCGCCATGATGGGCTCGGCGTTCTTCACCACGCAGTACCTCCAGTCGGTGCTCGGCAAGAGCTCCATGGAGGCCGCGCTGTGGGCGCTGCTGCCCACCGTGCTGGTCGGTGTGGCCGCTCCGGTCGCCGCCCAGCTGGTGCAGCGGGGGGTGAACCGCGCGTATGTCGTCTCCGGCGGATTCCTGCTCGCCGCCTGCGGTTACGGACTGCTCACGGCCGCCGATACGGACTCGATGTGGCTGGTGCTCGCCGGGGCCGGCCTCATCGCCTCCGGGCTCGTCACCGTGATGTCCCAGATGATGGACCTCGCGCTGGGCACCGTACCGGCGCAGCAGGCGGGCACCGCGTCCTCGGTCCTGGAGACCGGCGCGGAGTTCGGCGGCGCGCTGGGAATGGCGCTCCTGGGGTCGATCGGCACCGCGGTGTACCGCCACGAAATGCCGGCCACGGCGCCCGCCGCGGCCCACGAGACCCTCGGCGCGGCCCTCGCCGAGGCCCGGCTGTTGCCCGGCCGGGCGGGCGAATCCCTGATGACCGCGGCCCGCGAGGCCTTCACCAGCGGGATGCAGGCGGCTGCGGTCGCCGGGGGACTGCTTCTGGTGGGCGCGGCGGTGCTGGCGTCGGTGACCCTGCGCGAAGTCCGGGTCCGCGAGCCGGAATGTGTCGAGGCCGAGGTCGCCCCCGCCGCTCCTGCCCATTCCCGTCACTGACTCGGGGGCTCCGCCCCCGCACCCCCGTTGCGCAGTTCCCCGCGCCCCTGGGTATCCAGGGGCGCGGGACTGTGACATGTGCGGGGGCCGGCAGCCCCCAGGCGGGTCGGCCGGGCCTCAGACCAGGTCGACCGAACGGGCCTGCGTGGCCCCGATCTCCTCCGCCAGCTCCGTCAGAACCGTCTGCGGAACCGTGTCGTCCACCGTGAGGATGGCGAGCGCCTCGCCACCGACGTCCGCACGGGCGACCTGCATACCGGCGATGTTGATGCCCGCCTCGCCGAGGATCCGGCCGAGGGCGCCGACGACACCGGGGCGGTCGGTGTAGTTGAGGACGACCATGTGGTCGGCGAGCGCCAGATCCACGTCGTACTCACCGACGGCGACGATCTTCTGGTGGTGCTTGGGACCGGCGAGCGTGCCGGAGACCGAGACCTCCTGGCCGTCGCTGAGGGTGCCGCGCACGGTGACCACGTTCCGGTGGTCCGGGGACTCCGAGCTGGTGGTCAGCCGCACCTCGACGCCACGCTCCTGCGCGAACAGCGGGGCGTTGACGTACGACACGGTCTCGTCGACGACGTCCTCGAACACACCCTTGAGCGCGGAGAGTTCGAGCACCTTGACGTCGTGCTGGGTGATCTCGCCGTACACCTCGACGTCGAGGCGGACCGCGACCTCGCCCGCGAGCGCGGTGAAGATGCGGCCGAGCTTCTCGGCGAGCGGCAGACCCGGCTTGACGTCCTCGGCGATGACTCCGCCCTGGACGTTCACCGCGTCCGGGACCAGCTCACCGGCGAGGGCGAGGCGGACCGAGCGGGCGACGGCGATGCCGGCCTTCTCCTGTGCCTCGTCCGTGGAGGCGCCGAGGTGCGGGGTGCAGACGACCTGGTCGAGCTCGAAGAGCGGGGAGTCCGTGCAGGGCTCCTTCGCGTACACGTCGAGGCCGGCGCCGGCGACCCGGCCCTCCTTGAGCGCCGAGTACAGCGCGACCTCGTCGACGATCCCGCCGCGCGCGGCGTTGACGATCCGCACCGACGGCTTGACCTTGTGCAGCGCCTCGTCGCCGATGAGACCGAGGGTCTCGGGCGTCTTCGGCAGGTGGACGGTGATGAAGTCGGAGACCTCAAGGAGCTCGTCCAGCGAGAGGACCTTCACGCCCATCTGCGCGGCTCGCGCGGGCTGTACGTAGGGGTCGTAGGCGACGACCTTCATACCGAAGGCGGACATGCGCTGGGCGACGAGCGCGCCGATGCGGCCCAGGCCCACGACACCGAGGGTCTTCTCGGCGAGCTCGACACCGGTGTACTTGCTGCGCTTCCACTCGCCGTTCTTCAGGGCCGTGTTGGCCTGCGGAATGTAGCGCGCGGTGGCGAGCAGCAGACCGCAGGCCAGCTCGGCCGCGGTCACGATGTTCGAGGTGGGGGCGTTGACGACCATCACGCCGGCCTTGGTGGCGGCGGAGACGTCGACGTTGTCCAGGCCGACGCCGGCTCGTGCGACGACCTTCAGTTTCTTCGCGGCGGCGACGGCCTCGGCGTCGACCTTCGTCGCGGAGCGGATCAGGATCGCGTCGACGTCGGCGATGGCGGGCAGCAGTTCGGCGCGGTCCGCGCCGTTGCAGTGCCGGATCTCGAAGTCCGGGCCCAGGGCGTCGACGGTGGCGGGCGACAGCTCTTCAGCGATGAGTACGACAGGTTTCGAGCTCACGTGAGTCCTCACAAGTCCATTGCGGACGGCCGTCCCGACGGCCGCAGGCGGTGGAGGGAGCGGCGCCGGGGGTTACGGGAACGGGGAACGCACCCGCAAATCCTCGGTGTCGCGATTGCCGCGTGGAAGACGCACGACGCTGTGGGCCCGACGCGTATGTAGTGGAGCAGTCTAGTGGCGGCGCGCCGGTGTTCTCGCGCCTCCACAGAAGGATCACCCGCACGTGCAGGATCCGACGTGCGCAATCCAGCATGCGCGCAATGGAGCCCCTCCGGCGAACGAGGAGCAGGTCCGGGGCGAGCCCCGTGGCAGCACCTCAGGCAGACAGGCACGGCCGTGGTACCGGGCAGTCCCGGCGCCACGGCCGAACCGGCGGAGTCACTCGTCGTCGTTGACCCACGACATGAGCTTGCGCAGCTCCTTGCCGGTGGTCTCCAGGAGGTGGTTCTCGTCCTGGGTCTTGTACTCGTTGTACTTCTTCAGACCGCCGTGGTACTCGTCCATCCAGGCCTGGGCGAAGGTGCCGTCCTGGATCTCGGCGAGGACCTTCTTCATCTCGGCCTTGGTGGCGTCCGTGATGATCCGCGGGCCGGTGACGTAGTCGCCCCACTCGGCGGTCTCGGAGATCGACCAGCGCATCTTCTCCAGGCCGCCCTCGTACATGAGGTCGACGATGAGCTTCAGCTCGTGCATGCACTCGAAGTAGGCGATCTCCGGCTGGTAGCCCGCCTCGGTCAGCGTCTCGAAGCCCGCCTTGACCAGCGCGGCCGTTCCACCGCAGAGGACGGCCTGCTCACCGAACAGGTCGGTCTCGGCCTCCTCGGTGAAGGTCGTCTTGATGACGCCGGCGCGGGTGCCGCCGATGCCCTTCGCGTACGAGAGGGCCAGCGCGAAGCCGCTGCCGGTCGCGTCCTGCTCGACGGCCGCGATACACGGAACGCCGCGGCCCTCCTCGTACTGCCGGCGGACCAGGTGACCCGGGCCCTTGGGGGCGACCATGCAGACGTCGACGCCGGCCGGGGGCTTGATGAAGCCGAAGCGGATGTTCAGGCCGTGGCCGAAGAACAGCGCGTCGCCGTCGTTCAGGTTGTCCTTGATGGACTCCTCGTAGACCTGGCTCTGGATCGGGTCCGGGACGAGGATCATGATGACGTCGGCCTCGGCGGCGGCCTCCGAGGGGGTCACCACACGCAGGCCCTGCTCCTCGGCCTTCGCCTTGGACTTGGAGCCCTCGTGCAGACCGACCCGGACGTCGACGCCCGAGTCACGGAGCGACAGCGCATGGGCGTGGCCCTGGCTGCCGTAACCGATGACCGCGACCTTGCGGCCCTGGATGATGGACAGGTCGGCGTCGGCGTCGTAGAACAGCTCGGCCACTTTGGGTTCTCTCCTTGGTGTGCAGGTGTTGCTCCCCACCGTATGCCGGTGGGATGAGGGGACGTTCCGGGGTCTCGGAATGCGGGCGGCCGACGGCTGCCGGCCGCCCTTTTCCGGCCTTGCGTGAATCTCTTGCCTTGCGTGAGTCTCTTACGAGGACCGCGCGACCTGTACGAGGACCGCGTGACCTGGGCGGCCTACGCGGACCGGTCCAGCGCGCGCAGCGACCGGTCGGTGATCGAGCGGGAGCCGCGGCCGACGGCGATCGTGCCGGACTGGACGAGCTCCTTGATGCCGAAGGGCTCCAGCATCTTGAGCATGGCCTCCAGCTTGTCGCTGCCGCCGGTGGCCTCGATGGTGACGGCCTCCGGGGAGACGTCGACGGTCTTGGCGCGGAACAGCTGGACGATCTCGACGATCTGCGAACGCGTCTCGTTGTCGGCGCGCACCTTCACCAGGACGAGTTCGCGCTGAACGGCCGCGCCCGGTTCCAGCTCGACGATCTTCAGGACGTTGACGAGCTTGTTGAGCTGCTTCGTGACCTGTTCGAGCGGAAGTGTCTCGATCACGTTCACCACGATGGTGATGCGGGAGATGTCGGGGTGCTCGGTGACACCGACCGCCAGTGAGTCGATGTTGAAGCCGCGGCGGGAGAACAGGGCGGTGATCCGGGCGAGGACACCGGGCTTGTTCTCCACCAGGACGGAGAGCGTGTGCTTGGACATGGGTCTGCTTCCTTTACCTACGGCTCTCAGTCGTCTTGGTTGTCGCCGAAGTCGGGGCGGACGTCCCGGGCTGCCATGATCTCGTCGTTCGAGGTGCCGGCGGCGACCATCGGCCACACCATGGCGTCCTCGTGGACGATGAAGTCGATCACGACGGGGCGGTCGTTGATCGAGTTCGCCTCTTCGATGACCTTGTCGAGGTCGTCCACCGACTCACAGCGGATCGCGTGGCAGCCCATGGCCTCCGACAGTTTCACGAAGTCGGGGACGCGGGTGCCGGCGCTCGGCTGCTTACTGGAGCCCTCGGCGGAGCCGCTGTTCAGCTCGGAGGGGCCGGAGTGCAGCACGGTGTTGGAGTACCGCTGGTTGTAGAAGAGGGTCTGCCACTGGCGGACCATCCCGAGGGCGCCGTTGTTGATGATGGCGACCTTGATCGGGATGTTGTTCAGGGCGCAGGTGGTGAGCTCCTGATTGGTCATCTGGAAGCAGCCGTCGCCGTCGATCGCCCAGACCGTGCGGTCCGGCGCGCCGGCCTTGGCGCCCATCGCGGCCGGCACCGCGTAGCCCATCGTCCCGGCGCCGCCGGAGTTCAGCCAGGTCGCGGGCTGCTCGTACTGGATGTAGTGCGCGGACCACATCTGGTGCTGGCCGACGCCCGCGGCGAAGATCGTGCCCTGGGGCGCGAGCTGCCCGATGCGCTCGATGACCTGCTGCGGCGAGAGCGAGCCGTCCTGCGGCTGCTCGTAGCCGAGCGGGTAGGTCTCGCGCCAGCGGCTGAGGTCCTTCCACCAGGCGGTGTAGTCGCCGGCGTGGCCCTCGCTGTGCTCCTTCTGCACCGCCTGGACCAGGTCGGCGATGACCTCGCGCGCGTCCCCGACGATCGGCACGTCGGCTGCGCGGTTCTTGCCGATCTCGGCCGGGTCGATGTCGGCGTGGACGATCTTCGCGTGCGGGGCGAAGCTCTCCAGTTTGCCGGTGACGCGGTCGTCGAAGCGGGCTCCGAGGGCGACGATCAGGTCGGCCTTCTGCAGCGCGGTGACGGCGGTGACCGCACCGTGCATGCCCGGCATTCCCACGTGCAGCGGGTGGCTGTCGGGGAATGCGCCGAGCGCCATCAGGGTGGTGGTGACGGGCGCTCCGGTGAGTTCTGCGAGGACCTTCAGTTCGGCGGTGGCACCGGCCTTGATGACGCCGCCGCCGACGTAGAGGACGGGCCGCTTGGCCTGGGTGATCAGCCGGGCCGCCTCGCGGATCTGCTTGGCGTGCGGCTTGGTCACCGGGCGGTAGCCGGGCAGGTCCTGGGTGGGCGGCCACTGGAAGGTGGTCCGCGCCTGGAGGGCGTCCTTGGCGATGTCGACCAGGACCGGGCCCGGACGGCCGGTGGAGGCGATGTGGAAGGCCTCCGCGATCGTCCGCGGGATGTCCTCGGCCTTGGTCACGAGGAAGTTGTGCTTGGTGATCGGCATGGTGATACCGACGATGTCCGCCTCCTGGAAGGCGTCCGTACCGATCGCCTTGGAGGCGACCTGGCCGGTGATCGCGACCATCGGCACGGAGTCCATGTGCGCGTCGGCGATCGGCGTGACCAGGTTGGTGGCGCCGGGGCCGCTCGTCGCCATGCAGACGCCGACCTTGCCGGTGGCCTGCGCGTAACCGGTGGCCGCGTGACCGGCGCCCTGCTCGTGACGGACGAGCACGTGCCGCACCCGCCTGGAGTCCATCAGCGGGTCGTAGGCCGGAAGGATCGCGCCGCCGGGAATGCCGAATACCGTCTCGGCCCCGACCTCCTCAAGAGAGCGGATGAGGGACTGCGCGCCCGTCACCTGCTCGGGGGCGGACTGCTGTCCTCCGGAACGGGGCCGCGGCTGCGGATGGTGGCCCCCGGTGGCCTGCTCGGTCATCGGCATTCTCTTCTCGATGCTGAGGGTTTTTGCGAGTTTTGTGCGATGTGCGGTTACTGGTCGACAGTCACTGGTGCAACAAAAAACCCCTCGTGCCGTGAGGCAAGCGAGGGGAGCGCGTCGGGTGCGGTCGCTGGGAGTTCCGGGTCATCGATCCGGTGCGTCCCAGCTCAGCCGACGCGCTTTCCAAGTACGAGAATTCGGGTGCGCATGGCACAGACCCTCTCTCTGGCACGCAGTGCGTGTCAAGTGGGTGGGATGGGGGTCTCATTATGTGAGCGGAGGGCGGTTCCGGTTCCGTAGCCTCCCGAGGCCGCCCCCGCCGCGTACGCACTCGCGCCGCCACCTGCGTAGACGCCACTGCCGCCACCTCCCATGAACACGGGCTCGACCGGCCCGTGGGGCATGGGGTAGATGCTCGCCGACAGGGCGCGGCGCATTCTGTACTCGTCCAGCGGCCCGGAGAAGGCCATGCCCTGCCCGTGGGTGCAGCCCATCGAGCGCAGGGCGACGACCTGCTCGGGCAGATCCACGCCGTCGGCCACGGACTGCAGCCCCAGATCGTTCGCGATACGCAGCAGCCCGCCGGTGATCTTGTGGAGCCGGGCGGACTCGACGACGCCCTCGACCAGACCGCGGTCCAGTTTCAGTACGTCGACGGGCAGACGGCGCAGCGCGGCGATCGTGCCGTAGCCGCTGCCGAAGCCCTCCAGGGCGATACGGACACCGAGCCGCCTGAGCGCCTTCAGGCGGCGTTCCAACTCGTCCAGGGAGACCTTGGGATCCGTCTCGGCCAGTTCGACGATCAGGCCGCCGGAGGGCAGTCCGTACCGGGTCAGCAGGGCCTCCACGGAACTCAGGGGCATGGAGCGGTCGAGGAGTCTGCGGGCGGTCATCCGGACGGCGACGGGCACGGCCAGCCCGGTGGCGGCGCGCTCGGCGGCCTGCTCGACGGCCTCCTCCAGCATCCAGCGGCCGAGCTCGGCGGTGCGGTCGCTGTCCTCGGCGACGCGGAGGAACTCCGCGGGTGTGAAGAGCACCCCCTGGGCCGAGCGCCAGCGCGCCTGCGCGGCCACCGCCGTGATGCGGCCGGTGTCCAGGGCGACCACGGGCTGGTGCAGCAGCGCGAACTCGCCGTCGTGCAGGGCGGCGCGCAGCCGGGTGGCCAGTTGCGCCTTCCGTGCGACGTCCTGCTGCATCTGTGGCGCGTACAGCTCGACACGGCCCTTGCCCGCCGCCTTCGCGCGGTACATCGCCAGGTCGGCGTTGCGCAGCAGTTCGCCAGCGCCCAGGCCCGGCTCGGAGAAGGACACGCCGATGGAGGCGGCGACGCGGACATCGTTGCCGTCGATGAGGTACGGCTGGGAGAGCGTCGTACGGAGCCGGTCGGCGAGCTCGAAGATCTGGCGCTCGCGCGCGGCACGGTCCCGGGAGCCGTCGCCGACGATCAGGGCCGCGAACTCGTCGCCGCCGAGCCGGGAGGCGGTGTCGCCCTTGCGGACCGCGTCCTGGAGCCTGCGGGCGGCCTGTACGAGCAGTTCGTCACCGGCCTGGTGGCCGATCGTGTCGTTGACCGCCTTGAATCCGTCGAGGTCGATGAAGAGCACGGCGGTGCCCTGGTCGGAGGAGCGGCGGCCGGAGAGCGCCTGCCGGACGCGCTTGGTGAACAGGGCGCGGTTGGGCAGGTCGGTGAGCGGGTCGTGTTCGGCGTTGTGCTGCAACTGGGCCTGGAGCCGCACCCGCTCGGTCACGTCACGGCTGTTGAAGATGAGGCCGCCGTGGTGACGCTTGACGGTCGACTCGACGTTGAGCCAGCCTCCCCCACTTCCGGCTTCGCCCGAGCGGGAGGTGCCCCCACCGCCGGACCTGAAGCGGCACTCTATGCGGGTGGTGGGTTCCTCGGCGGGGCTGGCGGCGAGGAAGCGGCGCACCTCGTGCACCACGCAGCCGAGGTCCTCCGGGTGGATCAGCGAGGCGAGCTCGGAGCCGACCAGTTCCTCGGCGGGGCGTCCGTAGACCCCGGCCGCGGCCGGGCTGACGTACTTGAGGATGCCGTTCGGGGCGGCGATCATGATGACGTCGCTGGAGCCCTGCACCAGGGAGCGGAAGTGGTTCTCCTTCTGTGCCAGTTCCTGGGCCAGGGTGATGTTGTCGACGAGCATGATGCCCTGGCGCACGACGAGGGCGAGCACGACCGTGCCCCCGGTGACAAGCACCACGCGGTCGACGCTGCGGCCGTTGAGCACGTTGTAGAGAATGCCCAGCGTGCAGACGGCGGCCGCCAGGTAGGGAGTGAGTGCCGCCAGCGAGCTGCTGATGGGCCGGCCGGCCGGATACCGACTGTGGCCTCCTTCCTGGAGGGGCACGTGTGCCGGTTGCCCCTGCCGGGGCCCGGGCACGTAGCCGTACACCACGCGCGTGTGCCCCTCTTCTTCCGGTTGTCCGTGTCGTTGCCCCACCCAGGGGGCGTAGGCGAGCAGCAGTGATCCGGCGAACCAGCCTGCGTCGAGCAGCTGCCCGGAGCGGTAGTCGTTGTGCAGCAGTGGCGAGGTGAACAGGGCGTCGCACATCACGGTCAGGGCCAGCGCCCCGATCGCGGTGTTCACCGCCGAGCGATTCACCGCCGAGCGCCTGAAGTGCAGTGCGAGCACCATGCTCACGAGGGCGATGTCCAGCAGCGGGTAGGCGAGCGACAACGCGGTGTGGGGGACACTCGGCCCCTCCGCCTTCGCCGCCTGGGCGAGCGCGAGGCTCCAGGAGAGCGTGAGCAGCGAGCCGCCGATCAGCCACGAGTCGAGGGCCAGACACACCCAACCGGCCTTGCTCACCGGTCGTTTGGCGAGGACGAGCAGTCCCACGATGGCCGGCGGCGCGAAGCACAGGAAGAACAGGTCGGCCCAGCTCGGGTTGGGCACCGGGCTTTCCAGGACGACCTCGTACCAGCCCCAGACGAGGTTGCCCGCCGCCGCCATCGCGGAGGAGAGCGAGAAGAGCAGCCATGCGGGTCGAAAGCGGCTGCGCCGGGTGCGGGCGTAGAGGAAGCAGGAGACGGCCGCGGTGGCGGCCGCCGCGCTCAGCCCGAAGTCGCCCATGATCAGAGCGACTTCCGGTGTGCCCCAGCCGAGCGCGGAACCGACGGCGTATCCCGCGCACATCAGGGCGAGGACGAGCTGCGGGACCATGCTTGCCCCACCCGCCATGGTCGGCCTGCGGACCGGCAGTGCCCTCAGGGAGTTCACTGCACTTCTCCGGCCCGAGCCGCCCCCGAGTCCCTCTGGTCCCGGTGTGCCGGGTGTGCGTGCCTCCTGCGGCCGCCCGGCCGTCGGTGGTGATGGCCGCTGCGGCCGCTTCTGCGCATGGGTGGACACCAGGGTCGCCGTCGACGGCCCCGCCGCGTCGGATCGTTGGTCCATAGGCCGTGCATCGCCCGTCGCCCCCCTCGCTGTTGCTGTCTCTCAATCCCCGGCGCCGAATGATGCGCGGCGCAGCCCCTGTCGGGACGATACACCAGTCTCGTCACTCAGGGACATAGTTCCTCTACGCTCCGTAACGATCGGTGGAAGCACGGACACGGCGCGCGTTCGGAGGAACGCGGAGGGTACTCGAGCGCCCCTCCGCTCGCGGGCGGCCGGGAGTGGGATGGGAGTGGGAGGACTACGAGCCTGTCGTAAGGACCACGTTCCGCAGTGGTTCCCGGTTCACGAATCGGTTCAACTGGTCCACCAGGAGCCGTTGGGCACGTGGGAAGAACGCGGAGGTCGGGCCGCCCACGTGGGGGCTGATGAGCACGCCGGGCGCATGCCACAAGGGGTGTCCCGGCGGCAGCGGTTCGGGATCGGTGACGTCCAGGGCCGCCCGGAGCCGGCCGCTCTCCAGCTCGGCGAGGAGTGCCTTGGTGTCGACGACACCGCCGCGTGCCACGTTCACGAGGAGCGCACCGTCCTTCATCCGGGCCAGGAAATCGGCGCCGGCCAGGCCTTTCGTCTGCTCGGTGAGGGGCGTGATGAGGACCACCACGTCGGCTTCCGGGAGAAGTTCGGGCAGAGCGGTGATCGGATGCACGGGGCCGCGCGCCGTGTCACGTGCGGAGCGCGCGACGCGCGCCACCCGCGCGAGCTCGAACGGCGCGAGCCGGTCCTCGATGGCGGAGCCGACCGCACCGTAGCCGACGATCAGTACGCTCTTGTCGGCGAGCGCCGGACGGAAGCCCGACCGCCACTCCTCGCTGTCCTGCCCCCGGACGAAGTCGGGGATGCCACGCAGCGAGGCGAGGATCAGGGTGAGGGTGAGTTCGGCGGTGCTGGCGTCGTGCACCCCACGGGCGTTGCACAACCGCACACCCCTGGGCAGCAGTTCGAGGCCCGGCTGGACGTGGTCGATACCGGCCGACAAGGTCTGCACGACCTCCACGGACGTCATGTCGGCCATGGGACGCACCGCGATGTCACTGCCCTTCATGTAGGGCACGACATAGAAGGCGCAGTCGGCGGGGTCGGCGGGAAAGCCGTCCTCACCGTTCCAGTAGCGGTAATTGGGGCCCTCGGGCAGGCCGTCGAGTTCCTCTGCGGGAAACGGGAGCCACACTTCGTACGTCATGGTCAGGAGGCTATGCGAAGCGCCGCTGGACGCAGAGGTTAGTTTGGGGTGCCAGGAAAGGGAGGGCACGGCCAGGTGGAGCGCAGGACGATCGGGGCGGCGGCGCTCGAAGTGGGGGCAGTCGGCCTCGGGTGCATGCCGATGAGCTGGGCCTACTCGGGTTCGCGGCAGCGGGGCGGCGAATCGCTGCGGACCGTGCACGCGGCCCTCGACCGGGGTGCGACGCTTTTGGACACCGCCGACATGTACGGGCCCTTCACCAATGAGCTGCTGGTGGGGCGCGCGCTGAAGGGGCGGCGTGCGGAGGCCTTCGTGTCGACCAAGGTCGGCCTGCTGGTGGGCGAGCAGCACATCGTGGCCAACGGCCGCCCCGGCTATGTGAAGCGGGCGTGCGACGCCTCTCTGCGCCGTCTGCAGACGGATGTCATAGATCTCTACCAGCTGCACCGCGAGGACCCGGAGGTGCCGGTCGAGGAGACGTGGGGCGCGATGGCGGAACTCGTCTCGGCGGGGAAGGTGCGGGCCCTCGGGCTGTGCGCGATGGGCGCGCGCTCCGGCCGCAGGCCGGGGGCACGGCTGCACGACGGAACGATCCGGAAGCTGGAGCGGGTGCAGCAGGTCTTCCCGGTGAGCGCGGTGGAGGCCGAGCTGTCGGTGTGGTCGCCCGAGGCGCTGGAGTCCCTGCTGCCGTGGTGCGAGGCACGCGGCGTCGGTTTCCTCGCGGCGATGCCGCTCGGCAACGGCTTCCTGACCGGGACACTCACTCCCGGCGAGGGGTTCGAACCTGACGACATACGGGCCCGGCATCCCCGTTTCACCGCCGAGATGATGGCCGCGAACCAGCCGATCGTCGTCGGCCTGCGACGTATCGCCGCCCGCCACTCGGCCGCGGCGGAGGGAGCGGACGTCACCCCCGCCCAGGTGGCTCTCGCGTGGGTGCTGTCGCGCGGGCGGCAGGTGGTCCCGGTGCCCGGGGCCAAGCGGGAGTGCTGGGTCGCGGAGAACACGGGGGCGGCCGGGCTGCGTCTGACGGCGGAGGATCTCGCCGAGGTGGCGGGGCTGCCGTCGGCGCTCGGATCCTGGGACTGAGCGGGGACTTGGGACTGAGCGGGGACTTGGGGCTGACGGGGCCCTGGGATTGAGCGGGGGTCCTGGGTGGAATCGCCCGGTTCGGGCGGGCGGCCCGGGTGAGGGTCCGGGCAGAGGTCCGGCGATTCGATGTCCGTGATCGGGAACCTGTAAGGCCCGAGCGGTGTATGAAAAGTAGAACCTGCCGCGTCGAAGGGATCCTGCATCGTGCAACGTCGAGCTGTGACGGCCGTGTTGGCCGCAGCCACGCTCCTGCTGACGGCCGGGTGCTCCTCGGGTGACGAGGAGAAGCCGGACGGCGGCGGGAGTACGTCTCCGGGCGGCTCGGAGCCCGGCGCCTCGGCCCCGGCCTCCGGGCAGGCGGCCGAGGAGACCCCGCCCGCCAAGGGCTCCGTGAAGGTCGTGCGGACCGTCACCGAGGGCCTGAAGACACCCTGGGGTCTGGCGCCCCTGCCCGAGGGCGGTCTCCTGGTGTCCTCGCGGGACGAGGGGACGATCACCCTGGTCGACGAGAAGACCGGCAAGAAGACGGAAGTGGGTTCGGTGCCCGGAGTCGCTCCCGGCGGCGAGGGCGGCCTGATGGGACTGGCCCTGTCCCCGTCGTACGCGTCCGACCACATGGTCTACGCGTACTTCACCTCGGACTCGGACAACCGCATCGTGCGCATGCAGTACGACGCGAAGCGGCCGGCCGGTGAGCGGCTGGGCGCGCCCGACACGGTGTTCCGGGGCATCCCCAAGGGCACGAACCACAACGGCGGCCGGATCGCCTTCGGCCCGGACAAGATGCTGTACGTGGGAACGGGCGAGACCTACGTCACCGAGCTGGCCCAGGACAAGAAGTCGACGGGTGGCAAGATCCTCCGTCTGACACCGGAGGGCGAACCGGCACCGGGCAACCCGTTCGACTCACCGGTCTACTCGTACGGCCATCGCAATGTGCAGGGTCTGGCCTGGGACACCGAGCAGCGCCTGTTCGCCTCGGAGTTCGGCCAGGACACCTGGGACGAGCTGAACCACATCAAGCCTGGCGGCAACTACGGCTGGCCGGACGTGGAGGGCAAGTCCGACGACTCCAAGTACCAGAGCCCGATCGACCAGTGGAGCACCGACGAGGCCTCCCCCAGCGGCATCGCCTACGCCGAGGGCTCCATCTGGATGGCGGGCCTGCGCGGCAAGCGGCTGTGGCGCATCCCGCTCAAGGGCACCGAGGAGTCGGCGGACCCCCAGGCCTTCCTGGAGGGTGACTACGGCCGTCTGCGCACGGTGGTCCCGGCGGGCGGCGACAAGCTGTGGCTGGTCACGAGCGAGACGGACGGGCGGGGGACCCCGAGCAGCGGGGACGACCGGATCCTGGAACTCGAGGTGAAGTGAAGCAACGTGACGTGAGGTGGCGTGCCGTGGGGTGAACCAGGGGCGCCTACGCGGAGGCTTCCGCATTCCCCTCGGCCGCGGGCTGCGTCGGCGGGCGTACGACCACCTTGCCCGAGGACAGATCTATCGGGCCCCGTCCGGGGTCACCGTCGTTCAGGTCCACCCGGGACAGCTCCAGCCGCTTGCGTTCCTCCTGGGTGTGCTTGCGGCCCGGCGCGAAGAGTTGCTCGATCATGTTGAACACGGTGCCTCCCTGGGCCCGGCGTCCGATACAGCGTAGACCTCGGTCATCTGGTTCATCCGGCTCGGCCGGTCGGGCGGGCCGCGGCCGTCTCCGGCGGGAACAGCCGCATCCGGTGCGCCACCGCCGCCGCCTCGCCCCGGCCCGAGACCCCGAGCTTGGCCAGGATGTTCGAGACGTGGACGCTGGCCGTCTTCGGGGAGATGAAAAGCTCCTCGGCGATCTGCCGGTTGCTGCGGCCGACGGCCACCAGACGCAGGACGTCGCGCTCACGGCTGGTGAGGCCGAGCGCCTCGGCCGGGTCGGCGGGAGCGAGGGAGGTCCGTCCGGACTCACGGGCGAGCGTGAGGCGGGCGCGCTGCGCGAGCTGGGCGACGGCGTCGGCGAGCGGGCGCGCGCCGAGGTGGTCGGCGACGGCACGGGCCAGCCGCAGCAGTTCGGTGGCGCGGCCCCGCTCCTCCTCCGTGCTGCCGAAGCCGAGCAGGGCCTCCGCCAGCCGGTACCGGACGCGGGCCAGGTCGTACGGACGCTCCAGCGGCTCGAAGGCACCGACCGTCTCGGACCAGTCGTCCGGGGTGTCCCGGCCCTCGGCGCGCAGCAGTTCGGCGCGCACCCAGAGCTCGTACGCCTGCCAGAGGGGCACGTTCGTGACGAGGGACTTGGCGGTCTCGCGGAGGCGCTCGACGAGTTCGGCGCGGCCCGGTTCGGCGGCGGGCAGCCCGCGGGCGTCGGCCTCCGCGGTCGCCGCGGCGAGCAGCAGGGGCCAGCCGTAGCGCTGGGTGCCCGGCGGGAAGCCGAGGCGCAGCGCCTCCTCCAGCTCCGCGCGGGCGTCGAGGAGACGGCCTTCCGCGGCGGCGCTGCCGATCGCGAGCGTGATCAGGGGCAGCGCGTGCTGGGGTACGGCGTCGTGGGTGCCGAAGTGGTCGCGTGAGTCGGCCAGTTGGCCGCCCGCGGCAGCCAGGTCACCCTGGGCGAGCGCCAGATGGGCGTGGAGCATGGTGCGCAAGCCGCGCGGCTTGGCGCTCTGGCCGACCCGCTCCGAGTTGTACCCGGCCTCGGCGGCCTCGTCCCAGCGGCCCAGCGAGAAAAGGGACTCGCCGAGATTGCCCCAGACCCAGGCCTCGGTGTCCAGCAGGCCCAGTTTCCTGGTGAGTTCGACGCCCTCCTGGAGGATGCGGACGGCTTCCTGGGAGCGGCCTATGCCCTCCAGGTGGGACGGCAGGTTCACATGGGCACGGCCTATCACATAGGCCGTGCCCAGTTCCGTGGCCCGTTGCTTGACCTCGTGCACCTCGGCGAGTCCGGCGTCGACGTCGCCCGACTCGACCAGGAGCCCGCCCAGGGTGAGCCGCGCGTTCAGCTCGATGTCGCGGGCTCCCACCATGCGGGCGTACTCCACGGCGCGCTCGGCGGCCTGGAGCGCGTCCGGTCCCGGCCTGTGCATCATCAGCCAGTTGGCGACGTGGGCGAGGACGTCGGCGTGCACCTCGGACGGCGGCAGCCCCCGGACCAGGTCCTGGGCGGTGCCGAGTTCCTGCCAGCCGTCGCCGAGGGCCTGCGCCTCGACGAGCCGGGAGCGCTGGATCCAGAACCAGGCGGCGCGCAGGGGATCCTGCTCGTCCTCCAGAAGGTGCAGGGCTCGCTTGGTGATCTGCAGGGCGCGCTTGCGCTCCCCGCAGAACCGGCCCGCCACGGCGGCTTCGGCCATCAGATCGAGATAACGCAGCGGTGCGGTCTCAGGATCACAGCCGCACGGGGGATAGACCTCGGTGTAGTCGACGGGCCGCAGCTCGGCGCGTACGGACTCGGGAGCGGTGTCCCACAGTTCCATCGCGCGCTCCAGGAGCCGCAGTTGCTCCGAGTAGGCGTGCCGGCGGCGGGCCGCCACGGAGGCGTCGAGGACGGCGGGCAGGGCCTTGGCGGCGTCGTGCGCGTGATACCAGTGGCTGGCCAGCCGGGCGGCGCGCTCGCCGGCCGGGACGAGTGAGGGGTCCGCCTCCAGGGCTTGTGCGTACCTGCGGTTGAGGCGGGAGCGCTCGCCGGGCAGCAGGTCGTCGCCGACGGCCTCGCGCACCAGCGAGTGGCGGAAGCGGTAGCCGTCCCCGTCGGTCGTCGCGAGCAGGATGTTGGCGCCGACGGCGGCCCGCAGTGCCTCGATGAGGTCGTCCTCGGCGAGCCGGGCCACGGCGGCGAGCAGCCGGTACTCCACGGTCGAACCGCCCTCGGCGACGATCCTGGCGACCCGCTGGGAACTCTCGGGCAGGCTTTCGACACGGACGAGGAGCAGGTCGCGCAGCGAGTCGGTGAGGCCGGTGCGGCAGCCCTCGTGGGCGGCCACGGCCAGCTCCTCGACGAAGAACGCGTTCCCGTCGGAGCGGGCGAAGATGTCGTCGACCTGGGCCGGATCGGGTTCGGAGGCGAGGATTCCGGCGATCTGGCGGCCGACTTCGGCGCGGCTGAAGCGGCCGAGTTCGATCCGGCGGACGGTGCGCAGCCGGTCGAGTTCGGCGAGCAGGGGGCGCAGCGGGTGGCGGCGGTGGATGTCGTCGGCGCGGTAGGTGGCGACGACGAGGAGACGGCCGCCGCGCAGCGTCCGGAAAAGGTAGGCGAGGAGGTGGCGGGTCGAGGCGTCCGCCCAGTGCAGGTCCTCCAGGAGGACGACGACCGGGCGGCCGGCAGCGACGCGTTCCAGGAGGCGGACGGTGAGCTCGAAGAGGCGGGCCATCCCGTCCTCGTCGTGTCGCCCGCGCGCGGTCTCGCCCAATTCGGGCAGCAGCCGGGCCAGCTCGCCCTCCTGCCCCGCGGCCGCGGCGGCCAGTTCGTCGGGCAGGTGGCGGCGCAGGGCCCGCAGGGCGGTGGAGAACGGTGCGAACGGCAGCCCGTCGGCGCCGATCTCGACACAGCCGCCGACCGCCACGACGGCTCCCTCACGGCAGGCGCCCGCAGCGAACTCCTCGATGAGCCGGGTCTTTCCGACACCGGCCTCACCGCCGAGCAGCAGCGCCTGTGGCTCGCCCGCGGCAGCGCGGGCGAGCGCGTCGTTCAGTACGCCCAGTTCGTCGGCCCGGCCGACGAAGACCGGACTGACGGATCTGGTCTCCACAGCGCCGAGCATCGCACAGGGGTCCGACACCGCGGCACTGGTTATCCAGGCCCCGGCCACGGCGGCGGACGCGCCTACGACGGCGGACGAGCCCACGGCCTCGGGCCCGTCCGCGACTGCGGACGAGCCCGAGGTCGGCGTGGACGGGTTCGTAGTCGGCGAGGACCGGTCCGTGACCGGCAGAGCGGTCACCGTGCCCTCGCCCCGCTCAGGACGGCCGCCCCCCGCGCGGTCGCCCTCCCGTGCCCCGGCGCTCATGCGGTGCGCGTGATCCGGGGCCTGCTGTGACGGTGGCCGTTCACCCGCCCCTCGCTGTCGTCGCGATCGGATCGCGCGGCCTCGCGCCTGGCGGCACGACGGGCGCGGGCGGCCTCACGGGCCATGCGGTAGTTGTGGGCGTCGCGGATCATTTCCGCGGAACGGATCTGATGGAGCTCGTACGCGAACATCCTGTACCCCTCGTGAAGAGTCACTCGTGAAGAGAGACCGTCGGCTTCGCTCGTCTGCGATGTCTCAACCTTCGTCTCCAAGGGGGGTGCGCCACATCGGGAGAGTTCCGCATCTTGAACGCACGAGGGGCCTTAGTTCCGCCGTGAGGGGCTCACGACGGGACTAAGGCCCCTTAAGAAGCTGTGGACGTGCGGTGTGTCAGCCCCCGGACGGCATGGCGAGCAGGACGTCGGAGTACTTGAGGGCGGCCAGCAGCAGGCCGAGAACTCCGAGCGAGACGCCCGCCCAGGCGACGGACTTGACCCACGGGGACTGGGCGGGGATCCGGTCCGGGTTACCGAACGCGGGCCTCACCAGCACCACGACGCCGGCGATCAGCGCGACCAGCGCGAAGAAGCCGGCGACCAGCGCGTTGGCGTTCCAGGAGTCGCCGTACACCTGTTTGATCTGGGTGGCCACGGGTGCACCCTGCACGGTCTCCATCTGGCCGTACAGCGAGTCGCGGGCCTGTGCGACGGTGCCGACCCAGCTGCCGGTCAGCGAGACGATGCCGAGTCCGGCGGAGACGACGGCGGCGGCTCCCATGGCCACGCCGGGTCCGGCGGCCGCCGCAGCCTGCTCGTTCTCGCTCTCGTGCTCGTCGTCGTCAAGGTCCGCGTCGGTGTCCGCGTCCAGGACCTCGGAGTCGGTCCGGCCGTCGGCCGGGTCGGCGCCCTTGACCTCCTCGACCTCCCCGATCGCGGGCGCCCCGTCGCTCTTGCCGAGCTTCACGGCCTCGTCGTCGCGCTGTGCCTCGGTGCCGGTCTCGGTTCCGGCCTCGTTCTCTGTCTTGGTTCCCATGCTCCGCACCGTACGGACGCTGTCTGAGAATTTCTTTAAGATCCCAGGATCCTCACGCGCGGGTCCACACATCGCCTTGTCCGGGGCCCGCCTACGTCGTCCTCGGAACGCCGCACACATTGTCTTCGTGACCCCGGACACGTCGTCTCCGTGCCCCCGCAGCCGCCGTCATTCCGCGGGTGTCCGCCCCCGCGCACGCGCGGCCCGCCACTCCCCCGCGAGCACCGACCACACCTCTGTGTCCTGGCGTACGCCCCGGTGGAGGTAGCTCTCCCTGAGGACGCCCTCCCGGCTCATGCCGAGCCGTCGTGCCACGTTCAGGCTGGGCTCGTTGGAGGCGGCCGCGTACCACTCCACCCGGTGGATACCGCGCTCGTCGACCGCCCAGTCGATGAGGACGCGTACCGCGCGTGTGATGAGCCCGCGGCCCGCCGCCGCGGGCTCCAGCCAGCAGCCGGCCTCGCAGGTGCCCTGCTCGGCGTCGAAGACCCGGAAGAGCACGCCGCCGACGAGCTTCCCGTCCAGCCACACCCCGTGCAGGCTGCCGGTGTCGGCGGCCTTCTTGTCGGCGTACGACTGGAGCAGCACGCGTGCGGAGTCGGTGTCCGTGGCGCGTGACCCGAAGGGGATGTACCGCTGGACGAACTCGCGTCCGCGGTCGAGATGGGCGAGGAACTCCTCAGCGTGCCACGGCTCCAGAGGCCGCAGTTCGGCGCCGTCATCACCCAGGGATATCGCGTACATCCTGCTGCCGCTCCTTCACGCGTACGTCCGCATCCACCATGTCCACCACGTTCATGAGCCCGTCCTCACGCGCTCCCGGGATCCTCGCACGGTCGCCTCCGCCTGCGGTACGGATTTCCGGCGGCTCGATGCTGAGACGCGGCAGGCGCCGGTCGAGCCAGCCGGGCAGCCACCAGTTGGCTCCGCCCAGCAGGTGCATGAGGGCGGGCACCAGGAGCGTACGCAGCACGAAGGCGTCGAGGGCGACGGCGGCTGCCAGTGCCAGGCCGAACATGGCGATGACGCGGTCGCCGCTGAGCACGAAGGCCAGGAAGACCGAGATCATGATCACAGCGGCGGAGTTGATCACCCGGCCGGTCTCCGCGAGGCCCACGCGGACGGCCCGGCGGTTGTCACCGGTCGCCAGCCACTCCTCGTACATCCTGCTGACCAGGAACACCTGGTAGTCCATGGAAAGCCCGAAGAGCACGGAGATCATGATCACCGGCAGGAAGGGCTCGATCGGTCCCGCCCGGCCAAGGCCGAGCAGTTCGCTGCCCCAGCCCCACTGGAAGATCGCGACGACGACTCCGAAGGCGGCGGCGACGGCCGCGACGTTCATCGCCGCGGCCTTCAGGGGGATGCCGACGGACCGGAAGGCGAGCAGCAGCAGGACGCAGCCGAGGCCGATCACCACGCCCACGAAGAGAGGCAGCTTGCCGACGATGACGTCGGCGAAGTCGTCGTAGGCGGCGGTCGTTCCGCCGACCTCCAGGTCGAGCGTGGTCCCGGTCTCGGCCCGCGGCAGCACCTCGTCACGCAGCCGGTCGACGAGTTCGCTGGTTCGCTGGGACTGCGGCGAGGACTCCGGTACGACGGCGAGGTAGGCGGTGTCCCCGTCGCTGTCGTACGTCACCCGGGTCGCGGCCCGGACACCCTCGGTCTCCCGGAGCGTGGCGTCGAGGTTGTCGAGGGCGAGCCGGTCCTGGGCGCCGCTGACGGGCGTGGCGAGGGTCAGCGGCCCGTTCAGGCCTGGCCCGAAGCCTCCCCCGCTCTCCGAGGTGCCTCCGGCGAGCAGGTCGTACGCCTGCCGTGTGGTGGTCGTTTCCGGGTTGTTGCCCTGGTCGGAGGTGCCCAGGTGCAGGGAGAACATCGGCAGCGCGAGCAGTGCCATGACGGCCAGGGCGGCGCCGCCGAGGAGCTTCGGGTGCTGTTCGACGAAGGCGGACCAGCGGGCGGCGAGCCCGGCGGGGACCTCGGGTGCGGGCCCGTGCTCGACAAGTCGGCGTCGTTCGCGGCGGCTCAGTGCGCGCATGCCGATGAAGGAGAGCAGCGCGGGCAGCAGGGTCACCGAGGCCGCGACCGTCAGGACCACGGTGAGTGACGCGGCGATAGCGACACCGTTGAGGAAGCCGAGTCGCAGTATGAGCATGCCCAGCAGGGCGATGCACACGGTGGCGCCCGCGAAGACGACCGCGCGCCCGGTGGTGGCCACCGCGTTCCGTGCGGCCTCCTCGACCGGGAGGCCGCGCTTGAGACCACGGCGGTGCCTGGTCACTATGAACAGCGCGTAGTCGATGCCGACGCCGAGTCCGACCAGCGTGCCGAGCATCGGCGCGAAGTCGGCGACCGTCATGACATGCCCGAGGAGCACGATTCCCGCGTACGCGGTGCCGACGCTCACCAGGGCCGTGGCGATGGGCAGCATCGAGGCGGCGAGGGAGCCGAAGGCGAGGAAGAGGACCACCGCGGCGACGGCCACGCCGACGATCTCGGCGAGGTGCCCGCCCGGGGACTCGGTGAGGGCGATGGCCTGCCCGCCCAGTTCGACCTGGAGCCCGTCGGCCTCGGCGGCCTTCGCGGCGGCGACGACCGCCGCGGCCTCGCCCCTGTCGATGTTCTCGGCCGGTTCGTCGAAGGTCACCGTGGCGTAGGCGGTACGGCCGTCCTCGCTGATCTGGCCCGAGCCGCGGCCCTCGTAGGGGCTGACGACGGCGGCCACCCCGGGCAGGCCGCCGATCCTGTCGAGGGCGCGGGTCATGGTCTGTTCGACGTCGGCGGCGCGGACCGATCCGGGGGTCGAGTGCCAGACCACGGTGCTGCTGTCGCCGCCGAGGCCGGGAAAGTTGTCCTGGAGGAGCTCGGTGGCGTGGCCCGACTCGGTGCCCGGCACCTCGTAGTCGTTCGAGTAGTCGGATCCGGTGACGGCGGCCGCGGCGGTGACCCCGCCGAGAGCGAGGAGCCAGAGCAGTAGGGCGACGAGACGGTGCTGGACACACCAACGTGCTAGGGCTGCCACGGACGAGCTCCCTGGATGATTTGTGGATCTTTACCGGGAACTGCCCGCAAAGAACGCATGACCGACGCGTTGTCACTCTTCCAGCCGAAAGTGATCGTTGGCCTCATTCGAGGATTTACTCACAGGATTGCGAGGCAGTTCACACGACAGCCCGAAGGGGGTGCATCGGCTCCGATGCACCCCCACCGAGGAACGCCGAAGGGGCGGCGCACCTGACCACAGGTGCGCCGCCCCTTCGACCGACCGAGTAGAACCGACCGAGTAGAACCGCCAAGCAGAACCGCCAAGCAGAACCGCCAAGCAGAACCGGCCAAGCAGGAAAGCCGGGAGCTAGCCCTCGACGCCCAGCTTCTCCAGGATCAGCTCCTTGACGCGGGCGGCGTCGGCCTGTCCCCGAGTGGCCTTCATGACCGCGCCCACGAGGGCACCCGCCGCCGCCACCTTGCCGGCCCGGATCTTGTCCGCGACCCCCGGGTTCCCGGCGATGGCCTCGTCGACGGCGGCCGTCAGCGCGCCCTCGTCGGAGACGACCTTCAGGCCGCGCTTCTCGACGACCTCGTCCGGCGTGCCCTCACCCTTGACGACCCCGTCGATGACCTGGCGGGCCAGCTTGTCGTTGAGCGAACCCTCGCTGACCAGGGCGGTCACCCGGGCGACCTGCTCGGGCGTGATGGCCAGCCCGTCCAGGGACACCCCGGACTCGTTGGCCGCGCGGGCCAGCTCACCCATCCACCACTTGCGGGCGGACGTGGCGTCGGCGCCCGCCCCGATCGTGGCGACGATGAGGTCGATGGCACCGGCGTTGAGCATCGACTGCATGTCGTGGGCGTTGACCCCCCACTCCTCGCGCAGCCGGTTGCGGCGGGCCAGCGGCTGCTCGGGCAGGCCCGCGCGCAGCTCCTCGACCCACTCGCGGGACGGGGCGACCGGGACGAGGTCGGGCTCCGGGAAGTACCGGTAGTCCTCGGCCTCTTCCTTCACGCGCCCCGAGGTCGTCGACCCCGTGTCCTCGTGGAAGTGACGGGTCTCCTGGATGATCGTGCCGCCGTCGTTGAGCACGGCCGCATGCCGCTGGATCTCGAAGCGGGCCGCACGCTCGACGGAACGCAGCGAGTTGACGTTCTTCGTCTCGCTCCGCGTACCGAACTTCTCCCGGCCGTACGGGCGCAGCGACAGGTTCACGTCGCAGCGCATCTGGCCCTGCTCCATCCGGGCCTCGGAGACACCGAGCGCCTTGATGAGCTCGCGCAGCTCGGCGACGTACGCCTTGGCGACCTCGGGAGCGCGCTCGCCGGCGCCCTCGATCGGCTTGGTGACGATCTCGATGAGGGGGATACCGGCGCGGTTGTAGTCGAGCAGAGAGTGCGAGGCGCCGTGGATACGGCCCGTCGCGCCGCCGACGTGCAGCGACTTGCCGGTGTCCTCCTCCATGTGGGCGCGCTCGATCTCCACGCGGAAGACCTCGCCGTCCTCCAGCTGGACGTCGAGGTAGCCGTTGAAGGCGATCGGCTCGTCGTACTGGGAGGTCTGGAAGTTCTTCGGCATGTCCGGATAGAAGTAGTTCTTCCGGGCGAAGCGGCACCACTCGGCGATCTCGCAGTGCAGCGCGAGACCGATCTTGATCGCGGACTCGACGCCGATCGCGTTGACGACCGGCAGCGCGCCGGGCATACCCAGGCAGGTCGGACAGGCCTGCGAGTTGGGATCGGCGCCCAGCTCGGTGGAACAGCCGCAGAACATCTTGGTCTTGGTGCCGAGTTCGACATGGACTTCGAGGCCCATGACGGGGTCGTACGACGCCAGCGCGTCCTCGTACGACACCAGGTCAGTCGTGGCAGTCACTGTGAAACTTTCCCCTCAGCCCAGCAGGACGTCTTCGTCGCCCAGGCGCTTGAGCTCCCGGTAGAGGATGGCGAGGCCGGTGACGATGGCGGCGGCGGATACGGTCGCGTCGATCAGCCTCAGCGTGTCCCCGTCACTGCGGGCCAGCTTGATCTGCTTGGCGACGCTGATCGCGCCGAACGCGGTACTGCCGAGCGACACGTACAGCCCGGTCTTCGACTTCTTGAAGTTCTTTGCCTTCTTGGCCATGGCACTCACAGCGACGGAGCCTCCTCGATCAGCGGGTGACCCCAGCGTTCCACGAACGCGGCCTCGACGGCGGCTCCCACCTTGTAAAGGCGGTCGTCCTTGAGGGCCGGCGCGATGATCTGCAGGCCGACGGGCAGGTTGTCCTCGGGCGCGAGGCCGCAGGGCAGCGACATCGCGGCGTTGCCCGCGAGGTTCGTCGGGATGGTGCACAGGTCCGCGAGGTACATCGCCATCGGGTCGTCGGCGCGCTCACCGATCGGGAAGGCGGTGGTCGGGGTCGTCGGGGAGACGATCACGTCGACCTGCTCGAACGCCTTCTCGAAGTCCCGCGTGATGAGCGTACGGACCTTCTGGGCGCTGCCGTAGTACGCGTCGTAGTAGCCGGAGCTGAGCGCGTACGTGCCGAGCATGATGCGGCGCTTGACCTCGTCGCCGAAGCCCGCCTCACGGGTGAGGGCGGTGACCTCCTCCGCGGAGTGCGTGCCGTCGTCGCCGACGCGCAGGCCGTAGCGCAGACCGTCGAAGCGGGCGAGGTTGCTCGAACACTCGGACGGGGCGATCAGGTAGTACGCCGACAGGGCCAGGTCGAAGGACGGGCAGTCCAGCTCGACGATCTCGGCGCCCAGTTCCCTGAGGAGCGAGACCGACTCGTCGAAGCGCTGGACGACACCGGCCTGGTAGCCCTCGCCGCGGAACTGCTTCACGACGCCGACGCGCATGCCGGCCACGCTGCCGTTACGGGCGGCCTCGACGACGGCCGGTACCGGCGCGTCGATGGAGGTCGAGTCGAGGGGGTCGTGTCCGGCGATGACCTCGTGCAGCAGGGCCGCGTCCAGGACCGTACGGGCGCAGGGGCCGCCCTGGTCGAGGGAGGACGAGAACGCCACCATGCCGTACCGCGACACCGCGCCGTACGTCGGCTTCACGCCGACCGTGCCGGTGACGGAGGCGGGCTGGCGGATGGAGCCGCCGGTGTCGGTGCCGATGGCGAGGGGCGCCTGGTAGGAGGCGAGGGCCGCGGACGAACCGCCGCCGGAACCGCCGGGGATCCGCGTCAGGTCCCAGGGGTTGCCGGTGGGCCCGTACGCGCTGTTCTCGGTGCTGGACCCCATGGCGAACTCGTCCATGTTGGTCTTGCCGAGAATGACGACGTCGGCCGCCTTCAGCCGCTTCGTGACCGTGGCGTCGTACGGCGGGATCCAGCCTTCGAGCATCTTCGAGCCGACGGTCGTCGGGATGCCCTCGGTGGTGAAGATGTCCTTCAGGGCGAGAGGCACGCCGGCGAGCGGCCCGAGCTTCTCGCCCTTCGCCCGCTTCTCGTCGACCGCGCGGGCCTGGGCGAGCGCCCCTTCCCGGTCGACGTGCAGGAAGGCGTGCACCTTCTCGTCGACGGCCTCGATGCGCGCGAGGTGGGCCTCGGTGACCTCGACGGCGGTCAGCTCGCCGGAGACGATGCCGGAGGCGATCTCCGAGGCGGTGAGCTTGATGATGTTGACGTTGCTGTCCGTCATGGTGGTTAGTCCTCCCCCAGGATCTGCGGCACCTTGAAACGCCGCTGCTCCTGGGCCGGGGCGCCGGAGAGCGCCTGCTCGGGGGTGAGCGACGGACGGACCTCGTCCGCGCGCATGACGTTCGTCAGCGGCAGCGGGTGGGAGGTCGGCGGTACGTCTTGGTCGGCGACCTCGCTGACGCGGGCGACCGCGCCGATGATGTCGTCGAGCTGACCGGCGAAGTGGTCGAGCTCTTCGTCCTTCAGCTCCAGACGCGCCAGTCGGGCGAGGTGGGCGACCTCCTCGCGCGTGATGCCAGGCATGCAGCGATCCTCAGGGGTGAGTGTGTGTGATGTGCCCCAATCCTATGGGGCGCGGGGGAATCCCCGTACATCGGTTTCCCCGCCACCGGTCGGCACGGGGCACACGCGGGCCGTACCGGCGGCCGCGCGGGCCGTACCGGCGGTGTGGAGCTGTGCCGGCGGTGTGGAGCTGTGCCGGTCGTACGACGGACGGACGGTCGCCGACGGCGGGAACCCCCGCGGGAAACGCTCACCCGTCGAGATGCCCGTCACGGGCGGTGCGGGCGGGAAAACAAGACCCCACCGACCCGCACCCGCTACTCGTCCCCGGCCGCCGCAGGCAAGACCGCCGGCAACGCCGCAGGCGACACCGCAGGCGAGACCGTCTTGGGCTGCCGCTGCCACCCCCGGGACCCCCGGGCGAGCAGCCACGCGGTGGCCTCCTCCGGAGGCATCGCCGCGGCCACGAGCCATCCCTGGACCGCGTCGCACCCGAGGTCCCGAAGCCGCTCCCACGTCTCGTCGTCCTCGACGCCCTCGGCGACGACCAGCAGCCCGAGCGAATGCGCGAGGTCGACGGTGCACCTCACGATCTCCGCGTCCTCGGTATCCACGGCGAGCCGGGCCACGAACGACCTGTCGATCTTCAGCTCGCTCACCGGCAGCCGCCGCAGATGCACCAGCGACGAGTACCCGGTCCCGAAGTCGTCGAGTGACATCTTCACGCCGTGCCCGGTCAGCCCGGCCAGCGTGTCCGCGGCCCGCTGCGGGTCCTCCAGCAGGACGTGTTCCGTTATCTCCAGCTGGAGCGCCCCCGGGGGGACGCCGTGCCGGGCCAGCCGCGCGGCCACCGATCCCGCGAACCCGGGTGTGTGCACATCCCTGGGCGACACGTTGACGGCGACCGGGACCCGAAGCCCCTGAGCCCGCCAGCGGGCCACCTGCGCGAGCGCGGTCTCCAGTACGTACTCGGTCAGATGCGGCATCAGACCTGAGGACTCGGCGATGGCTATGAACTCGTCCGGCGGTACTCTCCCGCGCTCGGGGTGCACCCACCGCACGAGCGCCTCAAGACCGGCGACCTGTCCGTCGAAGCGCACCTTCGGCTGGTAGTGCAGTTCGACGTCTCCCGCGTCGAGCGCCCGCCGCAGGTCCCCCAGCAGCCCGAGCCGGTCGGGGGTGTTGGAGTCCCGCTTGGACTCGTAGACCTCCACCCCCGTGCGGTCCCTCTTCGCCTGGTACATCGCGACGTCCGCCCGCCGCAGCAGCCCCTCCGCGTCCAGCGCATGGTCGGGGAAGACGGCCAGTCCGGCGCTGGCCTCCAGCACGAGCGTCAGCCCGTCGAGGTCGAGCGGGGACCCGAGCGCGGTCACGAGGTTGCGGGCGACCCGCGTCGCGGACGTCGTCGAGTCGACCATGGGCAGCAGCACGGCGAACTCGTCCCCGCCGAGCCGCGCGGCCTCCGCCCCGCGCGGCAGAGCGACGCGCAGCCGGTCCGCTATCTGCAACAGCAGCCGGTCCCCCGCGAGATGCCCGAGCGTGTCATTCACGGCCCTGAAGCGGTCAAGGTCGATCAGCATCAGAGCGGAACGTGCACCGATTCGCTCGGCGTCGTCCAACGCCCGCCAGGTCCGTTCGAGAAGCCACTGCCGGTTGGGCAATCCGGTGAGGGGATCACGCAGTTGCTCCTCGGCCCGTGCACGCGCTATCCAGAGCGTGGAGTCGAGAGCCATGAGGGGCACGGAGAAGAGCGGCAGGAGCACGGGGAGGGCGATCGCGACGACACAGATCAGCGGGGCGATGCCGAGCAGCGCGACGGCGACCAGCCCCTGTCTGACCAGGGCCGTACGAGCCACGGTCGGCAGTCCGGGCGTACGCGGCGCATGGAGGTACCAGAGGAGCGCGCGGCTCACCGCGAGATACGCCCCGGCCACCAACACCACCTGCGGCACGGTGTAAACGGTCCAGGTCTCCGGTTTCCAGGGCGTCTCGACGGATGGCGACCGGCTGAACGCGGCCAGCACGAGCGCCCCTGCGCCGATGCCGAGGATGTCCACCGCGCCGTGCAGGACACCCTGACGCCAGCGGTGGCGGCGGGCTATGCCGACGAGCACGACGACGGTGAGGCTGACCATCCCGGCCGGCACCCAGCCGTACAGCAGCAGGACGGCGAGGGTGAGGGCCGCTCCGGAGCCCGTGCCGCCCCACCAGCGGGAACGGCCGAGCGCCACCAGATGGCCGACGATGATGCCGACCAGGACGGCCAGCGCCCAGCCGGCAGAGCCGGAGGGAAAGAGCGCGTGGTGGCCGGTGAAGGCACGGTAGAAGCCCGCGCCCAGCACGAGGGCGGCGGACGCGACGACCACCGCGGGCAGTGCGGGCCAGGACATCCGCCGGTCGGTTTCCTGGCCGGGCAGCTGGGAGTGGGGCGGGGAGTAGGAGCCGGGGGCGGCGGTGGTGCGGCCGGAGGCGGTGCGGCCGCGACCGTCCGCCGCGACGCGCTGTCCGGCGGCATACCCCGGTACTCCGGTCCGCTCCGCGGGTTTGGTGACCCCGAGGTTCGTTCCGAACTCCCGGCTTCGCTCAAGCAAGGGGTGGCCCCATCGCCGCACGCCGGTCATCCAGCGCGGGCGCAGCCGTGAGTCCGGGGCGGCGCTCTCGGTCGGTTCCATTCCCGTCCCTCTCACAGCCGGCGGTGCCCATGCCACGGGGCCCGGTGCCCGACTGGTCCCTCAACGGCACCATGAAAACCCTTCCCCCGGCTCATGAAGAGCAGGGGGATGCCCCAACCGCAGCTGGACACGGCAGGCGCACACCTCAACAGTAGGCCGCAGAAGGCCTCTACGGGCAGCGGTCGCCCACGGTTGCCCGAATGCGACCCGCGCACCCGTATGCATCTGATATGCGCCGAACGGGTGGTCTTCAACCGCTACTCGTCGATCGGAAGCGCGACTTCCGCCGCCGCCTCCGGCCCTTGTTCGAGCAGAACGGCGAAGCCGTCCTCGTTCAGAACTGGCACTTTAAGTTGCATTGCCTTGTCGTACTTCGACCCAGGATTGTCACCTACAACAACGAAAGACGTCTTCTTCGAAACAGAACCGGTCACTTTCGCTCCCCGGTTCTGCAGTGCCTCTTTCGCTCCGTCGCGGGTGTGACGTTCCAGAGTGCCGGTCACGACGACGGTGAGCCCTTCGAGCGGGCGGGGTCCCTCGTCCTCACCGGAGCTCTCCTCCTCCATGCGGACTCCGGCGGCCTTCCACTTGTGGAGGATCTCCTGGTGCCAGTCCACCGTGAACCACTGCTTCAGCGAGGCGGCGATGGTGGGCCCGACTCCCTCGACGGCGGCGAGTTCCTCCTCCGTGGCCTGCTCGATGCGGTCGATCGAGCGGAACTCCCGGGCCAGGGCCTCGGCCGCGACCGGGCCCACGTGCCGGATGGACAGGCCTGTGATGATCCGGGCCAGCGGTCGCTCCTTGGCCGCGGCGATGTTCTCCAGCATCGCGAGGGCGTTCTTCCTGGGGGCGCCCTCCTGGTTGGCGAAGACCGTGGCGATCTTCTCCTCGCCCGTCTTCGGGTCCCGTTTGGGCAGTCCGCTGTCCTGGTCGAGGACGTACGCCTTGATCGGCAGCAACCGCTCGATGGTGAGGCCGAAGAGGTCGCCCTCGTCCCGCAGGGGCGGCTCAGCCGGCTCCAGGGGCTTGGTCAGCGCGGCGGCGGCCACGTAACCGAAGTTCTCGATGTCCAGGGACTTGCGGCCGCCGAGGTAGAAGAGGCGCTCGCGCAACTGGGCCGGGCAGGTGCCGCCGTTGGGGCAGCGCAGATCGATGTCCCCCTCCTTCGCGGGCGCCAGCGGTGTGCCGCACTCGGGGCACTCGGCGGGCATCACGAACTCCCGCTCGCTGCCGTCGCGCAGGTCGACGACCGGCCCGAGGATCTCCGGGATGACGTCACCGGCCTTGCGCAGCACGACGGTGTCCCCGATCAGGACACCCTTGGCCTTGACCACGTCCTGGTTGTGCAACGTCGCGAACTCGACCTCGGAACCGGCCACCGTGACGGGCTCCACCTGCGCGTACGGCGTGACGCGGCCCGTACGGCCCACGCCCACCCGGATGTTGATCAGCTTGGTGTTGACCTCCTCCGGCGCGTACTTCCACGCGATCGCCCAGCGGGGGGCGCGGGACGTCGAGCCGAGGCGGCCCTGGAGGGGGATCTCGTCGAGCTTGACGACGACACCGTCGATCTCGTGCTCCACGGAGTGGCGGTTCTCTCCGTAGAAGGCGATGAACTCCCGCACCCCGTCGAGGTCTTCGACGACCTTGCTGTAGCGGGTCGTCGGCAGGCCCCACTCGTGCAGCAGCTCGTACGCGTGCGAGAGGCAGTCGATGTCGAAGCCCTCTCGCGCGCCGATGCCGTGCACGACCATGTGCAGCGGACGGGTCGCCGTGACGCGGGAGTCCTTCTGGCGCAGTGAACCCGCCGCCGCGTTGCGCGGGTTGGCGAAGGGCTTGTCGCCGGCCTCCACCAGGCGGGCGTTGAGCTCCTCGAACTTCTCCATCGGGAAGTAGACCTCGCCGCGGATCTCCACGAGGTCGGGGATCCGCTCGCCTCTGAGGCGGCCCGGGATATCCGCGATCGTACGGACGTTGGGCGTGATGTCCTCGCCCGTGCGGCCGTCACCGCGGGTCGCCGCGCGGGTGAGACGCCCCTGCTCGTACGTGAGGTTGACCGCGAGGCCGTCGACCTTCAGTTCGCACAGGAAGTGGTACGCGGACGTGCCGATCTCCTTGGCGAGACGGTCGGCCCAGGCGGCCAGCTCCTCGTCGTCGAAGGCGTTGTCCAGGGAGAGCATGCGCTCCCGGTGCTGGACGGCCGAGAACGTCGTGAAATCACCCGCGTACGCCCCCGCGACCTTCTGGGTCGGCGAGTCCGGGGTCCGCAGCTCGGGATACTGCTCCTCCAGAGCTTCCAGCGAGCGCAGGAGTTTGTCGAAGTCCGCGTCGCTGACGACCGGCGCGTCATTCCTGTAGTACCGGAAGCGGTGTTCCTCGATCTGCTCAGCGAGCTGCGCGTGCTTCTCCCGTGCCTCGCTGGGCGCGGGCCCCGCAGCCGCAGCCGAGGCGGTCTGTGCGTCCTTGTCGCCGGCCACCGTGTCGTCCTCCCGTTACTCTGATTACTCTGGGTTGTCCGCGAGGGATCTCGCCGCCCGGACGCAGTGGGCGAGCGCCCTGCGCGCGTACTCGGGGGAGGCGCCCGCGAGTCCGCACGACGGGGTGAGGGTGACCGCGTCCGTGAGAAGCCCCGGACCCAGCCCCAGCCTGCGCCACAGCGTCCTGACACCCATGACGCTACCGGCAGGGTCTGACAACGGGCCGTCCGTGCCCGGCACCACACCGGCGAGGAGTCTGGTCCCTCCCTCCACCGCTTCCCCGATCGCGTCGTCGTCACGCTCGGTGAGGAGCGCGAAGTCGAAGGAGACGGCGGACGCTCCTGCCCTGCGCAGCAGCGCGAACGGAACGTCGGGGGCGCAGGAGTGCACGACCGCAGGGCTTCCCTCCTGCACACCGATCACGTCCCGCAGGGTGGCCTCGACGAGCTGCCGGTCCACGGCCCGGTAGGTGCGGTAGCCGCTCGCGGACCTCACCTGGCCGCGCAGGGCGGCGATGAGTGAGGGTTCGTCGAGCTGCAGGACGACCTGGGCGCCGGGGACGCGGCGCCGTACGTCGGCGAGGTGCTCGCGCAGTCCCTCGGCGAGCGACCCGGCGAGGTCCCGGCAGGCTCCGGCGTCGGAGAGCACCGCCTCGCCGTTGCGCAGCTCCAGGGCGGCCGCGAGCGTCCAGGGGCCGACCGCCTGCACCTTCAGCGGTCCCTCATAGCCCTGGGTGAACTCCTCCAGGGCGTCGAGGTCTTCGCCCAGCCACGACTTGGCCCGCTTGGTGTCGCGGCCCGGCCGGTCCCCGAGACGCCAGCCGCTGGGCTCCACGCGCGCGTACAGCTCGACCAGCATCCCGGCGGTCCGGCCGATCATGTCCGCGCCGGGGCCCCGGGCGGGCAGTTCCGCCAGGAACGGCATGCCCGTCTCGGGTCCCTCGAAGGTCCCGGCCACGGACTTGGCGGCCTCCCGGGTGTCCCCGCCCGGCATCGACCCGATGCCGGTCGCGGGGCCGGGCCTGAACTCACTGTTTTCGCTCACCCGGGCAGCCTACGGAATCGCCGGGCCGGGGCTGCGGCCGGTCGGCAGCCTGTCAGCGGCCCGGGCGTACCGACAGGTCGTTGACCTCCGCGTCCTTCGGCAGGTCCAGCGCCATGACGATGGTCGTGGCGACGGACTCGGGGTCGATCCACTTCGAGGGGTCGTACTCCTTGCCCTCCTGCTGGTGGACCTTGGCCTGCATGGGGCTCGCGGTGCGGCCGGGATAGACCGAGGTGACGCGGACCCCGTTCGCGTGCTCCTCGTGGCGCAGGGAGTCGGCGAGGGCCTTCAGCCCGTGCTTGGAGGCGGCGTACGCGGACCATTCGTAACCGGCGTTGAGTCCGGAGCCGGAGTTGACGAAGACCACATGGCCCTGGGTGAGCCGCAGTTGCGGCAGGAAGTGTCGGGTCAGCTCGGCGGGCGAGATCAGGTTGACGTCGAGCTGGTGGCGCCAGGTCTTCGGGGTCAGGTCACCTACCCGTCCGAGGTCGATGACGCCCGCGATGTGCAGGAGCGAGTCCACCCGGTCGGGCAGCGTCTGGTGGGAGAAGGCCCAGGAGAGCCGGTCCGGATCGGCGAGGTCACCGACGAGGGTCCGGGCCCCGGGAAACCCGGCGGCCAGCTCCTTCGCACGACCCGCGTCGCGCGCGTGGAGCACGAGGTCGTCCCCGCGCGCGTGGAGGCGACGGGCGACGGCCGCGCCGATGCCGGAGCCGGCCCCGGTGATCACATGAGTAGCCATGCCCGCCATGCTCGCAGCACCCTGTCGTCGCCCGCAGCACCCGGGCGTCCACTTACCCGGTGCGTTACCCCGTACATCGCAGCCGGTGCCGGCCCCGGCGGCGCCCTGCGCTCACTGCGTGCCCCGGCTCTCCTCCAGGTAGGCGAGCGCCCCCACGGCCTCCTCCGCGAAGAACACCAGGTCGGTGAGCGGCACGGGCAGGAACCTCTCGGCCTCCATGCGCAGGAACTGCTCCTTCAGGCCGTCGTAAAAGCCCGCGGTGTTGAGCAGGACGACCGGCTTGTCGGTGTGCCCGTGCTTCTTCAGCTCCAGGATCTCGGTGGCCTCGTCGAGGGTGCCCGTACCGCCGACCATGATGACGACGGCGTCGGCCTTCTCAAGAAGCAGCGCTTTCCGCTCCGCGAGGTCCCGGGCGACGACCATCTCGTCGGCGCCCTCGCGCGCCTTGGCTGCGAGGAACTCCACGGAGACGCCCACCAGCCGCCCGCCCGCCTCCTGCACCCCGTCGGCGACGACCTTCATGAGCCCGACGTCCGAGCCGCCCCACACCAGGGTGTGTCCACCCTTGCCGAGCAGCTCGGCGAACTCGCGGGCGGGCCGGGTGTAGCGCTCGTCGAGGTCGGCGGCGGAGAGAAAGACACAGATGTTCATGACCCCACGCTAGGACAGCCTCCGCACCAGGACCGTCCAGTACTCGAAAATGGACCCGAAGCCGGGGAAGAACCCGACAGCGGCCCGCGCTGTACCGGTCAGAACCGCTACCCGAGGAGGGCGAGAAGCCGTGACCACAGGCCACCGCATCACCGTCGAGCAGGGCACCGAGCACGTCCGCGTCGTCCACGGAGGGCAGGTGCTCGCGGAGAGCACACGCCCCCTGTTGCTGCACGAGACGGGCCTGCCCGTGCGTTACTACCTCCCCGTGGAGGACGTACGGGTCGATCTCCTGACCGCGTCGGACACCAGCACGCACTGCCCGTTCAAGGGCGACGCGTCGTACTGGTCACTGCCGGACACCCCCGACCTCGTCTGGGCATACCCGGACCCGAAGCCGGAAGTCGCCGAGATCAAGGACCACTTCTGCTTCTACGAGGTGGAGACCGTCGCCGCGGGATGATCCCTCCTACCGACACCGTTTGATGACACCAGTTCATGCCACCATTTCTGACTGCTAGCGTGGTGGCATGTCTGTTATGACCCTCCGTATCCCGGATGAACTCGACCCATCGATAAAGGCCGCAGCCGGCGCCGCCGGACTCTCGCTCAACGCGTACATCGTGCGCGCGGTCCGACGGCAGTCGGTCATCGACGCCGCGCAACAGCTCGCGGCGCTCGGACTCGGCGACGACCTGTGCGGGGACGGGGACGTGCTGTGAAACGGGGAGAGGTCTGGACGCTCGACAACGGGCGGAGCGTGCTGGTCATCTCACTCGACGGGCTGGAGGGTGCGTACGGCGCGGTACTCGCGATCGTGCTGCATCCCGCCGGCCGGTTTCCGGACACCGCGATGTCCGTGACGATCGAGGAACCGTTGCCCTGCACCGCGGTGGCGGTCAACGTCCAGCAGTTGAGGACCACGCGCTTCGAGGACGCGAAGCTGCACGGCTCGGTCGATCCGGCGACCTTGGACCGACTGAACCAGGCACTCCGCGCGGTCCTGGACCTGTAGCCACACGCCGCGCTCTCCGACCCGACGACACCCTCACCGCGAACGTCGGGGCTTGCGCCGGGGGCACCGGTTCAGTTCTCCCGGGGCTCGAAGCGGCCCTACCGTGCCGCAAGAATCCTGTCGAGTCAGATGAAATCGCTGCCGTATACCGTTGAGCCGGGGTTCCCCGACCGAATCCCCGGCGTCGGGTCATCCGGCGGTGAGAACGTGCGCCCACGGCTCATCGATGTCGGCCAGACCCAGTACGGCGACCACGTTGTCGAGCATTCCGGCGCCGAACCACCGCCGCACGGCGTCGTCGTCACCCAGCAGCCGCCGAACGGTGTCGACCTGCTTGGCGTAGCACCGACGCACGGCCTGCCCCACCAGCGGCTCGCCGGCGGCACAGTTCGCGTGCATGAGGAAACGCAGGATGTTCCGGTCCGCGACGAGCGCGGCGTAGGCGCCGCGCGCCGCGTCCAACGCCTGCTCGGACGCCGGCCCGGCCCCACCCGACGCGGGCGAGTGTGTGACCAGGGTTTCGGTCATCACGCCGGACACGTGGTCGACCGCCGCCGCGAACAGCGCTTGCTTGTTCGGGTACAGGCGATAGAGATACGGCTGAGAAATGCCGACCCAGTCAGCGATCTCATGTGTCGTCGTACCGTAGAAACCCTTTTGCGCGAAGCAATCGATCGCGGCGGCCATGATGGCCCGACGTCGTTCGTCACTCTTCGCGCTGGTACCGGCGGCAGGCATGGGCGTCAGTCAAACACGGCTCCCCTCAGCCTCCAAAAGTCACGCTGCGGTCAGAGGCGGACGACACGTCGTCGGGTGTGAGCGCCTCGATCGCCACCAGTGGGTTCCAGTAGTCCAGGTAGTGGGTGATGAGCGCGTCGTCATCGGTTCGGACGACGGAGATGCACGTCTGCTCGTACGGCTTGCCGGTCGGCCGTGCCGTGCCCGTCGAGCGGAATTCGGCGATCACGAGACCCGGATCGACCGTCTCGTGGAACACCAGGTCGCCGAACTCGACGTCAAAGGTCTCGGGAAAGTGACTCATGTGCGCGATCAGCGCGTCTCGCCCCGACACGCGTCGAGGCACACCGGCCGGCGCGAACGGGAACTCGAGCACCGCGTCCGGGGCGAACAGCGCCACCCATTCGTCGACGCGCCCTGCGGCGGTAAGGCGCAGATGCTCGGCCACAGCGTGCTGGGCAGCGGCGCGGCGGTTGGCGTCGTCTTCCTTGACTGTCATACTCACTCCTACGTTAGTGGTCGATTGATAACCTACCACGTCGCAGCAGCCGACCTCGAAGTCGGTCCCTGCGGGAATTACCTCAAGATCGGCCACCTACCGATGCGGCATGCTCAGGCTCGGCGGCCGTCGGCGGCCTCGATGAGCTCGTCGAGGCAGGCGAGCACGGCCCCGGGCTTTCGCGCAGGCCGGCAGGACAGGGCAGCCGCTCCCGCCTGTTCGGGCAGCCATCGTGCCCGGGGGCTTGCTGACCCGGCACCGGCGCTGCGTCTAGCGTCCGAGAGTGAGCCTTTGGACTTCTCTGGAGCCCGCCTCCGCGACTGTGGACCCGGGTGGCAGTACGACCGTGCGGCTGCGTCTGCGCAACACCGGTGATGTGGTGGACGAGTACCGCTTCGAGGCGGTCGGTTCGCTTGCGCCGTGGACGGTGGTGGAGCCGCAGACGCTGCGGTTGTATCCGGG